>CAZPZP010000199.1:0-6907 GCA_964591025.1 uncultured Chthonomonadaceae bacterium | reverse complement strand
TATTCCGCAATCTGATCTTTCTCCAGTTTGCCAACCGGGAAATACCGTGACTGCGGATGCGCGAAGTAGAAACCCGACACCGAACTGCCCGGATGCATCGCGAAACTCTCCGTCAGGAAAATGCCCGTCTTGGCTTCGATGTCCATCAACTCCCAGAGCGTGCCTTTCTCGGTATGGTCGGGACACGCCGGATAGCCCGGAGCCGGACGAATGCCGCGATACCGCTCCTTGAGCAAGTCCTCTTCACTCAGATTTTCGTCCTTGCCATAGCCCCATTCGTCCCGCACGATTTTGTGCAGACGCTCCGCAAACGCTTCCGCCAATCTGTCCGCCAACGCCTCCGCCATAATAATACTGTAATCATCGTGTTCAGCGCGGAACTGCGCGATCAATTTGTCCAATCCAACGCCCGTCGTCACCGCGAAGCCGCCCATATAGTCACCCAAACAAGATGCTTTCGGAGCCACAAAATCGGCAATGCAATAATTCGGCGTGAACGAACCGTCCTCGCCGACGCCCTTATCCATCTGCTGGCGCAGGAAATGGAACTTCGTCAGGACTTCGGAGCGCGTGCCGTCGGTATAAAGTTCGATGTCGTCACCCACCGCGTTGGCAGGGAAAAACCCGAAGATTCCCCGTGCCGTAAGCAGTTTTCCCGCGATGATTTTGTCCAACAACTCGCGGGCATCCTCGTAAGTTTTGGTCGCCGTTTCGCCCACAACAGAGTCGGACAAGATCGCCGGAAAACGCCCGTGCAACTCCCACGTATGGAAGAACGGCGTCCAGTCAATGTACTTCGCTAAATCATCGAGCGGGTAATTGTCCAGAACGCGCACACCTGTAAACTCCGGTGTCGCAATCATATCTCTGTCCCATTCAATCGGTATTCGGCGGCTGCGTGCCTCGGACAGCGAAATCATTTTGCGCTCGGTTTGGCGATTGGCATAGGTCTCACGCTGTTCTGCTTGTTCCTGTAGAATTCCGGCAACGTAACCCTCTTTCGCGTCCTCACTGAGCAAAGTACTGACAACCGTCACCGAACGCGACGCATCCAGAACATGGATCACAGGATTCTTATATTTCGGCGCGATTTTGATAGCGGTATGGGCGCGGCTCGTGGTCGCTCCCCCAATCAAGAGCGGAATGTTAAAGCCCTGTCGCTGCATCTCGTTTGCCACAAACGCCATCTCATCGAGGGACGGCGTAATCAAGCCCGACAGCCCAATAATATCTACATTCTCCTCACGCGCCTTTTTGAGAATTTTGTCGCAGGAAACCATCACGCCCATATCAATCACTTCGTAATTATTACAGCCCAAGACCACGCCGACGATATTTTTGCCGATGTCGTGAACGTCGCCCTTGACCGTCGCCATCAGGATTTTGCCAGCATACGAACTGGCTCCCGCCGCCTTTTCCGCCTCCATAAACGGCATCAGCACCGCCACCGATTTCTTCATCACACGGGCAGATTTGACGACTTGCGGCAGGAACATCTTCCCCGAACCGAACAGATCGCCCACGATATTCATGCCGTCCATCAAGGGACCTTCGATGACGCTTATTGGCTTGCCGTATTTCTCGTAGGCTTCAAGCGTGTCGGATTCGACATGATCGGTGATGCCCTTGATAAGCGCGTGCGCCAGTCGCTCCTCCACACTCTCCTGCCGCCACGCATCGTCTTTGACCTGAATCTTGCCCTTTTCGCCCTTGACCGTCTCAGCAAACACCAGCAGTCGATCCGTCGCATCGGGGCGGGTATTGAGAATAACGTCCTCGACTAGTGCCAGCAATTCCGGCGGAATTTCGGCATAAACCGCCAATTGTCCCGCGTTGACAATGCCCATATCCAAGCCCGCATTCACCGCATGATACAGAAACGCGGAGTTCATCGCCTCCCGAACCACGTTGTTTCCACGGAACGAAAACGACAAATTGGAGACGCCGCCGGAGACCTTTGCACCCGGCAGATTCTGCTTGATCCACCGTGTTGCTTCAATGAAATCCACTCCGAAATTGTTATACTCTTCAATTCCTGTAGCGATGGTGAGAATGTTCGGATCGAAAATAATATCTTCCGGCGGAAACCCGACTTGATCCACCAAGATTCGGTATGCCCGCTCGCAAATTTCGATTTTGCGCGTGTAACTGTCCGCTTGCCCAGTCTCATCGAACGCCATCACGACGACAGCCGCACCGTATTGAAGCACTTTTTGGGCTTGCTCGATGAACTTTTCTTCGCCTTCTTTGAGGCTAATCGAATTGACTATGCTTTTGCCGACCGCGCATTTCAAGCCTGCTTCGATCACTTCCCATTTGGACGAGTCAATCATGAGCGGAACTTTGTTGATGTTCGGTTCGCCCTGAATCAGAGTCAGAAACGTCGTCATTGCCGCCGCGCCGTCAAGCAACCCCTCATCCATATTGATGTCAATTATCTGTGCGCCATTATCTACCTGTTGCTGCGCGACAGAAAGGGCTTCCTCATAATCGTTGTTGAGAATCAGTTTGGCGAATTTGGGCGAACCACTGACATTGGTACGCTCACCGACATTGACAAAATTAGTCTCTGGACGCACGACAAACGGTTGCGTTCCCGAAAGCCGCATCAGACCGTCGGGCTTGGGAGCGACACGCGGGCGAATGCCTTTGATCGCCTCCGATATCAGCCGGATATGTTCGGGCGTCGTGCCGCAGCAGCCACCGAGGAAATTCACCCAGCCTTCACTCGCCCATTCGCGCAGCATCGGAGCCATATCGCTCGCTGTCAGGTCGAAGCCTGTTTCGGCAAGTGGATTAGGCAGTCCGGCATTTGGATAGGCACTCACAGCAAGCGGCGACAATCCACTGAGTTCCTGAATAAACGGGCGCATCAGGTCGGGACCAAGGGCGCAGTTCAAGCCGACGCTGAGAAGCGGCACATGGGAAATCGAATACCACATGGATTCGAGATTCTGCCCGCTCAGGTTCCCGCCCGCAAGGTCGGTGATCGTCAGCGACGCCATAATCGGAACCTGCCGCCCCCCGTTTTTGTATAACTGCTGAATGGCGAACAGTGCCGCCTTGAGGTTGAGCGTATCGAAAGTCGTCTCGCACAGCAGCAAATCCACGCCGCCCTCAAGTAACGCTTCCGCTTGATCGTAGTACGACGCCACAAGCGCATCATAAGTGATGCCGCGCTTTTCGGGGTGTTCGGGATCGATAACAACGGTTGCGGAACGAGTTTGCGGTCCCAACGCCCCCGCCACAAAGCGCGGACGCGACGGATCGCGCTCCAGCATTCGGTTGACAGCGCGACGGGCGATCTGCGCCGCCGTTATGTTCATTTCGCGGGACAAATGTTCCATCCCGAAATCCGCCATCGAAATCGTCGTCGCATTGAACGTGTTGGTCTCGATAATATCTGCGCCGGCTTCGAGATACTGCCAGTGAATCTCCTCGATCACTTCCGGCTTAATGAGCATTAGAGCCTCGTTATTATTTTTCAGGTCTAAAGGATGATCCTTGAAGCGGTCACCACGATATGCGGCTTCATCGAATTTATGGAGCTGAATCATGGTTCCCATGGCTCCATCAATCATCAGAATGCGCTGTTCTAAAAGTTCGCGAATATCACTGCTCACTACGTTGTATCCTTATATCTTGATATATTGATGAATATACCCTATTTCGTGCAATTTTTGTGCCAGTGGATCAACCGGCATTCAGCACGTGTAGAGTGAGCGCGTCCAAAAGGTCGTTTTCAACACGCCCAAAATATTGATTAGGCAGAGTCTCGTACACAGTTTGCGCCCATTCTATCTTCATTTGCAGGTAGGTGTTTAGCGCAAGATATGGCGGGGATTTCTCTGTTTCTTTCGCTTCCTGCTTTTCCGCCAGCAAATCGTTCAGTATGTCTTCGATTTCCGATGCAAGTTCTATGCCAGTGCGAACGTCCGAAAAGAGAGTCGGGGGCGGCGTACCGTGCTTCTCCAACCACTGCATATAAAACAAGGGACGGATCACATAGAGATATTTTTTGAGCGTAACGGCGTCCTTGTTAGCGATATTGACCGCATAATTCTTGCGTGCCATGCTAACATAATGATAAGCAGTGCGGCGCGGTGAAAACGACGTGCGGGCAAGATCGCGCAGAGTTTGGGCAAAGTCTCCGCTCTTCCGATAGATTATCGGTGAATGGAGCCATTCCAACAAGGGCGGATTCGAGGCGCGAAACAGCCGCAGTGCCTTATAAATGTCCCAGCCGCTCACATCGAGATCACCCGGCAGCATTTTCTTGATGACATCGCGCATTGGTGCGACTTTGAGATAGTCGGCGGCGGATCGCGCATAAATGAACCGAACGTCATAGTCGCTGTCCGGCGACTCGAAGCCCCACGCTCTACTGCCCGACTCGACGGCGTAAAGAATCCCGACGTTTTCCTCACGTTCGATTTGCTTCAATTCCTGCTTGATTTGCTCCGTTTTCACCCTTTTATTATACCCCCTCTCGCAGTACTTCGACAGGAATTCATTGCGAGAGGTTGCAGTTATGGCTTGAGAAAGCAAAGAGGAAGAACAATTACAGGGAAGTCCCGATCTTTCTCAAACGAGGAACGGCGTCATAGGGTATAATAGCAGTTGCCAACCATTTTTGCAGAAAGAGACTTATGAGTACTCCAGAAAAGAAACCCCGAAAAAAGAAAACTGAGACGGCGGGCGATGTCGAGACGACGCCCGCCGTCGCTCAAGTGACTGTCGAAATTACCGAAACGCCGATTGAAGCGACTGCCTCCGGCGAAGTTCTTGCCGACACTGTTGCAGCAACGGAAACACCCATAGAAGCCGCAACACCAAAGAAAAAGACGAAAAAGGCGGCGGCTCCTGCGGAAACGCCCGTCGAAACAGTGGAAGCCGTTGCAGTTCCTGTTGAACCAAAAGCAACTGTTGCTGAACCTGTTGTGGCGAAGCCCGAAATGAAAACTGCTCCTGCCACACCGAAAGCGGCGAAACCAGAACCAAAACCCAGCACTGCCACGCCGAAAGTGGTTGAAGCGAAAGTGGCTGTACCAGAGCCGGAACCCGTTGTCGCAGAAGCCGAAGAAGAAAAAGTTGACGAAGGCGCGGCATTCCGTGTCTTGGGTTTGAGCGATGCCGTCCTGCGCGGCGTCATCGAAGCCGGGTTCGAGGCTCCGACTCCTATTCAGGCGCAATCCATTCCGATTCTCCTGCAAGGCAAAGACCTCATCGGACAGGCACAAACTGGAACCGGCAAAACAGCCGCGTTTGCCCTGCCGCTTGCCGACAGACTCGACCAATCCCAAAATTTCGTGCAAGCCATTATTCTGCTTCCGACCCGCGAACTCTGTATCCAAGTCGCCCAAGAAACCCATACGCTCACCAAACATAGGCGGCTTCGTATCGTTCCCGTCTATGGCGGTCAGCCCATTGACCGACAGTTCCGCGCCCTCGCCAATGGAGCGCAGGTTGTTGTTGGAACGCCCGGACGGGTGCTGGATCACCTGCGGCGCGGCACGCTCAAACTGGATCAGGTCAAGATGGTGGTTCTCGACGAAGCCGATGAAATGCTGAATATGGGCTTCCTCGAAGATGTTGAGGAGATTCTCAAGGACGCGCCGCCCGAACGTCAAACCGCGCTGTTCTCGGCAACGATGCCGCCGCGTATCGTCGCGCTTGCCCGCGACTACCTGCGCGATCCGCAACGGGTCAATATCGAATCTAAAAGGCGCACCGTCGCTCAAGTCACACAGACGTTTTATGAGGTTGTGCCGTCGCAAAAAGTCGAGGCGTTGGTTCGCATCTTGGATCATGAATCGCCCGGCAGCACGATCATTTTCTGCCGCACGCGCCGCGATGTAGACGAACTCGGCGAAACCCTGCAAATGCGCGGCTATCAAGCCGAAACCCTGCACGGCGAACTGAACCAAACCGCCCGTGATCGCGTTATGAGTCGCTTCCGTTCCAATCAAGCCGATCTGCTCATTGCTACCGATGTCGCCGCACGCGGACTCGATATCGATCAAGTGACGCACGTCATCAACTATGATATTCCGTGGGATGCCGAGGGCTATATCCACCGCATCGGGCGAACGGGACGCGCCGGACGCAGTGGCGAGGCGATCACCCTGATTTCGCCCCGCGAACGCTGGCAGCTTCGCAACATCGAACGCCAAATCAACGCACAGATCAAACCGGGGCGTCTGCCTTCCGCCGCCGATATTGCCTCCCGCCGCCGCGATTTGTTCAAGGACAATCTGCGAAAAACACTCGAAGCCGGAACGTCCGATGCCTTCCTCGTCACCGTCGAGGAGCTGATCAGCGAAGGGCTGTATGACGCGACTCAAATCTCCGCCGCCGCCATGTCCCTACTGTGGCAGGAGCAGCGGAGCGCGTCCGAATATTCTATTGCCGAGGCGGAAGCGGACGACGCACGGGCAGAACCCGGCATGGCGCGTCTGTTCCTGCAAGTGGGACGCATGGACGGCGTTCGCCCCGGCGATATTGTTGGAGCGATTGCCAACGAAGCGGGGATTTCCGGCAACGCTATCGGAGCCATTGATATTATGGACCGCAGTACTTTTGTCGAAGTTCCCGAAGCCGACGCGCAACGGGTTATTGACGCACTTTCCAATACCAAAATTCGGGGACGACGCATTACGGCGGACATTGCCCGCCCGAAACGCGACGACGGCAGCGGGGCGGACTTCGCACGCCGCGAACCGAATACACGCCCGGAACCACGCGGACGCGGCGGATTTATTCCGCGCAACGATGATCGCCCCTCACGTCCCAACTGGTCGGATCGTCCCCCTCACTCCGGCAAACCGGATCGCAAAAAAAGATAGGAGATTGGGTCATTGGGTCATTAGACCTCTTGCAAGAGTCGGGTACAAGAACGTACCCGACT
>CAZPZP010000198.1:0-6910 GCA_964591025.1 uncultured Chthonomonadaceae bacterium | reverse complement strand
GGGGGTTTTCAACCCCCGCGCTGGCGAATGTACGGAGTTTAAGCGATTTCTCTATCAGGAACCGTCACTTTCAGTCTTTTGCCGGAGAGTGTTCGGGTTTTGACGCGCAGGACAGTCGGTGTCATTGTGTTTTCCTTTCCACGATGTTCAGAGCGAGTCATCGAAAGCAGCAACCCGTCGCTCGAACTTTTCCAACTCGGTTTGGAGAAAGGCGTAGAGTTCCGGGTCAGTCTCTTTGGCTTCGGCGAGTGCGGTATAGAGAATTTCGTAGCCTTCGATCAGACAGCCTTCTGTCACGAATTTTCGCGCCCTCGCCCCTATTTTAAAGGCGATCATCTGCCGGGTAGGAATAGGGGCGCGTGGCATGGCTTATTCGTCCTCGTTGTCATCGCGTTCAGGCGGGGCGAACTCCGCGTCTCCTGCCGTCTCGTTGTCATCTTCGCTGTCATCACCGAGGTCGTCGGTTCCATCGGCACGTTTTTTGCCGCGCCCGCGTCCGCCTCGCCGTCGCCGTCGCTTCGCCGTGCCGGTGATGTCGGTCTCCAGCAATCCCGCCAACGCCGACGAAACGCCCGCCGTGATGAGACTGGGAGTGACGACAAATTCCGGCAGGGGACTGTCGCCCTCCGACATCGGCGGCAATTCATCGGCGAAGTCGCTCAGGCTCATATTCAGCACGGCTTCGAGTGTTTTGAGGTCTTCGCGCTTTGCATCATCGGGAGCCATCGTCATGGGTTCCGGCTCCGGTTCGACGGGAATAGGAACATCGCGCAAGGTCATGCGCGGCGTCTCTCGCGTTGTTCCATCGCTCTCGTCGCGTTTAAACAAAGAGAAATCAAACGCGAGTGTTTCGACATCTTCGCTCTCCTCCTGTCGCATCGTCGGAGGCTGCGAAAATGCGGCGGGAGGGGGACGGCGTTCAACGCGCTCTTCCGGCAGTGGGCGTCGGCGTTGTTCCGGCTGGTTGACACTGACAAGCCCCAAGGCAGCCAACTGCTCTCGTGATCCATACGCGAACTGCCGCGTGCTGCCGGCGCGTTGGAACCAGCGATACTCCCTGCCGTTTTCCAGAACCATACGATTCTCAGTGAGGTCATAGAGGAAAAAGTTCTTGGGCAGGTTCAATGTGCGCTGTCCTTCGCGCCCGGCATGGATCGTCACAAAACCATTGCCGATCAGCGCGACATCGTCGCCGCGCGGTGTCCAAATCGGCACATTGGCATAGCGACATATCCCGCGCAGCAACTCCAGCGGCAGGACAGGTTCGCCGATAAATACCGATTTCCATGTGCCGCAATTCTTGACCGCCACCGAAGTCATGCCAGAGCCGATATACTCGCCAAGTGCCGTCGCTTCGTCGTCGTCCACATAAAACGAGGGATTGAGGCGTTCGCGGCTGCCGAGTTCGCGTCCGGGTAACGACTGGGTCAGCGGGTGGCTCTGTTCAATAAAGCGCGTCCCGATTTCGGCGTTCCACTCCTGCGGGCGAAGGGTAATACCGATGGCTGCCGTCGCGCCTTCTTCCATCACGCCGCCGAAAAACGGCGTCGCATCGCAGGTTCCGGGCGCGTACAAAAATGCCAGCGTTTTATTGCCGTTTTGGAGTTTGTCCTTGATGGCGGTACGAACATCTGTAGGCAAGCGGTACGGCGTCAGGAACAGATACAGTTTGGCATCGGTCGGAAACGCTTCATGCAGCACATCGGTTTGCAGATGAAGGGCGTAGGAGATTCCTGCACGCTGCAAGGTATTGCGAACCTCGGCGGTGAGTCGGCGGAAAAACGGCTCGCCGCGCTGCAAATGGAGCAGACTGCGCTCGTCAATGAGGGCGATTACGTCGGGCGTACGAAGCGGTGCGTCGCTGCCCATGACGTTATCATAGCGGGCAGTAAACGTATCAATTGCGTTCCAAAGTCCTTCATCGTCGAGCCAGCCTTCGCCCCACAAATCCATAAACCCGATGCCGGAGCGATTGGCGAACGCTCGCCCAATGGCGCGACCATGCGCCTGTTCCGTCAAAAAGCGGTCAGTGAGGCGCGGATTATAATCTTGATCGTCGGCATGGATCGGCGCGAGATAGGTTTTGGTATCGTCTTCGGACAGCCACAGCTTGCCATGCAATTGCAGCGAGTCGGTGGGTGCGGGCAGAGACGCCGCGCCACCGGGCTTGCGATCACGATACGACGGCGGACCAGTCAGCAGATCGATGGCGGGCGACTCAAGGACTTTGGACAGAGCAAGATGCCCGCTAAAGCCATGCCCGAATTCCAGTGTATAGCCGTAGCACGCTGATACCAACGCCTGTCTGCCCGTCGCTTCTTTCACGACTTTGGCAAGTCGGATCAGGCGGTTTGCGGTGGTTTCCGAGGTGAATTCCTGAAAGTCTACGGTGTTGCGCTGGCGGCGCATCTCATAAAACGCTTGCTGCGGGTTGGGCTTCGCAATCGGCGCGGGGATGTCGGCGGTATGGAACTGCACCTCGCCGTTGTACCATGCCGCTCGTAGTCGAACCATGTCGTCCTTGTATTTGACGCGCAACCAATCGCGGAAGGCATCACGGTTCGCATTGCTGCGGTCATAACCGAGGTCGGCGGGCTGAAACCATTCGCCGCGCTCCAAATGATAACCGAAGACGCGCCGTCCCCACTCCTGCCCCTGAATGTGCGAAATGAGCATTTCGAGCGAGCGTTCGGCTTCGCTCCAGAAGCGTTCACTGGTGAAGGCGGGGTCGCCGGTTGTGCCATCGGCATAGGCGGCAAACTCGGTCGGAT
The DNA here is from genome assembly GCA_964591025.1 of uncultured Chthonomonadaceae bacterium. GTDB lineage: Bacteria > Armatimonadota > Chthonomonadetes > Chthonomonadales > Chthonomonadaceae > CAZPZP01. The sequence goes on along the minus strand of CAZPZP010000198.1, from coordinate 4,139 downwards.
ATTCGCGCTTCCAGCCCTTCGCCGGATAGAACTGCACGCGGGGCATGACAAAGCCGTTCGGGTCGGCTTCGAGGATCGCTTTGAGGCGAATGTCGATCTCATCGAGAGCGTGACTGGCTTCGGTAAGCGGGCAGGGCAGGTCAACAAGCGTGGAATGGAGATGGACGTTCGCCTTTGCCGCCCTTCGCACTTCGGACAGAACTTTGGCGCGGTTGTCATCGCCTTCCATGTTGCCAAAAAAGAACACAGGCGGATACGGTTTGCCGTTGATATGGATTTGTGGAACCCCGCCGCGCCGCAGGAGATGTGCGCCGATGCTGATGTCTACAGGCTCCTCTTCGGGTTCGACAAAGGGGGCTTCTTGTTCCGCTTCGGCAAGGGAAACGAGAGAATCGGCTTCAACGTCGGGACGGTCAGGGGTATTGCCGCGCCGTGCGCGTCCGCCGCGTCGGTTGCGTCGCCGTGAGGAGCGTCGCTCGTCGGTTTCGGCTGTCTCGGTTTGCTCCGTCGCTGCTGCTTCGTCTTGTGCGTCCGGGCTGACTTCGACGGAAGCCGCAATCGGTTCCGGCGTCGCTTTGGTACGGCGCGAGCGTCGGGCGGGCGTTTTCGCTTCGGGAGATAATGTTTTGGGTTCCGCCTGTTCGCTTGTTGGGGCGGGCGGAATCTCGACAATGAGCGTTTCCGGTTCAGCCGCTTTTTGGCGTGTGCGGGGCATACGTTGACGCGGCACAGGTTTCTTTTCAACGATGGGTGCGGCTTCAATCGGGGCAGGTGTTACCGCGACTGCCTGCGTGTCAACGGTTTCCTCCGCTTTTGGACGGCGCGTGCGGCGTTTGGGCGCGGTTTCCGGCACGTCGGCAGGAACCGAAACAGGCTCGCTCTCTGAGACCGTTGTCTCCTCGTTGGGCTGTTTCCGTGTGCGGCGCAGAGATTTGGGCTTTGCGGTGGGCGTGTTTGCCTCTTGAGAGACAGACGGCGCAACACTCTCCGCCGGAGGTTCGGGTGCGGCGGGCTGCCCTGTTTCTTCGGCTGTCGAGGGTTTGCGGCGTGTGCGCGGGGCGCGAACCGGTTTCTCTTGGGCGGCGGCAATAACAACTTCTTCAGGGGCGGACGCTGCGGCATTCCCCGTACGGCGCGTGCGACGTGGGCGCGACGCGGCGGCGGGTGATGGCGCATCCGCTACGGACTCTTCCGCCTCGGCGGACGGTGCCGCTCCCTTGTTGGGGCGCACCGACTCGTCCGGCGGGAGTTCGTCGTAACTCATGCGATATTCTCCTATTAACTCTTAGAACGACCCGGATTTTTTGATAACGCAAAATTCATAAAGGCAAATTTTACAGGGTCACTGCTATTATACTCGCAGGGCGGCAATTCTACAACATTTTGCTTTTGATGGCACACAGAAATTGGTTTCCGGTTTGGTTTCCTCTGCGGTATCATAGAATTATCAGTCAGGCAAAAGGAGGCAGACGATGCTCACCAAAACACGGGCGACTATCGAAGACTTACATTTGCACAAACAACGGCACAGCAATAATTTGCTCCATTGAAGGCGGGTCTGACAGAGTAGGTGGATGCAAGGGGTGGAAATCCGAAACTACACCGCCTCTCCGGTGGTAGCAGCTTGGGTTAGTAGACTTTACACGCCCAACGTATCGCGCAGATAGTCGCGGCTGATGGAGATCGATTCGAGCGGCGTGAGATGGGTGCTGTCCTGCTCCACGACGAGAAACTCCGCGCCGACTTCGCGCACCGCGTCCATTACGGCAACCAGATCAACTTCGCCCCGCCCCAACTCCGTAAACTCTGGATGAGCCACGCCCTGCGAACTTTTGCGCCCGTCCTTGAAGTGGAAATACCCTGTGCGATCTTTGTATTTACGAATAAACGCCGCCGGGTCTTGGTCGGCATAGTACAGCCAGAACACATCGAGATTGAACTTCACATATCGCGGATCGGTCTCCTGCGCCAAAATCTCCATGCCCGTCACGCCGCCCAGAGTGTCGAACTCCCAAGCGTGATTGTGGTAGTTGAGTGACAAACCGGCATCGGACAGACGTTTGCCCGCCTCATTGAACACCGCAGACGACTGACGATAGCCTTCCGCCGTTTTGCTGTCCGCGACGCCCGAACACATCAAATGCCGCAGTCCGATGGCTTGGGCGTATTGGATATGCGTGTCCAATTTTGTGGTGTCGGCAAACTCGCCATACCCGAAATGCGCCCCGACTGGCACAAGCCCCGTTTCATCGAGCAGACGGCGTGTCGTCTCTTCGCCCTGCGAGGCAAACAAATTTCCTGCCTCGAATCCGGCATATCCGGCAGCGGCGACCTCACGCAGAACGCCCGCAAAATCGCTTCGGTTGCGCTCTCCAAAAACAATCAGTTGAACGGCAATCACAGGAGTAGACATCTTGTTTCCTCTTGCCTCACCCCGATCCTCTCTTCTCAAGAGAGAAGATTTCGGTTTGTTCCCTGTCCCAAGTTTGGGAGAGGGTTAGGGTGAGGGCGTACACTATCGTGTTTCTTCTAAAACGGCGTGCAAGGTCGGAACCAGCTGCTTTTTGCGCGACACCATATCTTCGAGATCATACTCATGGTCGCCGACGCGATTGAACGGCAGCGCGGTGAGTATCCAATTGTCGCCCTGCGCCAGCAGATGACTGCGCCCCGTCACAATGTCGGTGATCATCAAACCGACTAGTGACAAACCTTCCTGCTGACGGCGGGCATTAAGAGCCGCCAGCAACGCTTGGTGCTGATCAGGCAATTCTTGGAAACCCGTCACTTCTATCTGCCCGATGCTGACGGGATTGCCGCCCATGTGATAAGTCTTGCGGTCGGAATCCAAAATCTCATCGGCACTCCGCATACTCAGACCCGGCGACGCTCGCAGCAATTCTTCACCATACGTGAACATCGAGACGTTTGCCAATTCCGCAAGCCACTTGGCGATCTCCTGATCACGCTCCGTGGTTGTAGGTGATCGGAACACCAAGGTATCGGAGAGAATTCCCGACAGCAGCATTCCGGCGATAGGCGGCGGCGGCACAAGATTGGCTTTGCGGCAATGTTCCGCGACCAAAGTACTGGTACTGCCAACGGGTTCGATGACGAAGGGAATTGGCATAGCGGTTGCGGCGTTGCCAAGCCGGTGATGATCCAGTACGCCGACGATCTCTGCCTCTTCCGCATCGGTGACGGCTTGACTGAGTTCGTTGTGGTCAACCAAAATCAGGCGGGCGCGGGGCGGATCAAGGACGCGGCGGCGCGTCGCCACGCCGAGATAAATGCCCTCTTCCGTGACGATCACAAAGTCATCGGTTTCGGAGCGCAGGATCATATTGCGGTGATCGCTGATCCGCTCGCGTTCCGAGAAGGTAAGGGCTTCCTCGGCGACATTCTGCACAGGCTGAAGTAGCATGACCGTCATGTTGACCGGAGCGGTATAGGCGCGTGCTAATGCCAGCGAGGTCACAATTCCGACGGGCTTGCCTGTCTCGCCGACAATGGGAATGACGCGATCTCCTTCCGCGACACGCAGCATAGCGGCAGGAAGCGGGTCGGTGGGTTTGACGGTGGGCTGAGAAATTGCGGCGTGATGGAACGTCGGAGCGACTCCGGCAAGCAGACGCGGGGCAGTCGCCTCAAAGCGTTTCAGTGCAAATTGCGCCTGCTCATTGGGTTGTCCGCAGCGTGCGGCTTGGATATTGGCGTGTCCTGTCTCGGTGAGATACCACGCATAGCCGAGGGCGGAGGCGATAGCGTCGGTATCGGGGCGTTGATGCCCGATGACATAGGTGACATCGGGACTCCATGTCTCATATTTCTCTTTGGGGGCGGCAGCAGTCATGACTCTTCTTCCATAGGGGTAAACCCCGTTGCAAACGCAGCAAAATAAATCTCACAGACAGCGAACTGGAATGTTCACCTCTATTGTGGCGTAAAATAGGGCGGCTTGCAGAGAAAATCTTCGTGTTGGTCTCAACTTTGTGAAAACCGCGAACTGCGGTGTGTCTGCAAAGCGTTTCTTTGTACTGATTACTCACCTCTCGCAGCGGGTACTGAAAGTACCCGACAAAAAAGTACAAGCGTCTTTCAGACGCAAAACGCATAAGACCTCTTGCAAGGGTCGGGTA
>CAZPZP010000197.1:0-6951 GCA_964591025.1 uncultured Chthonomonadaceae bacterium | reverse complement strand
CTGGACTCTTGCAAGAGGTCTATTGATCACCTTGATCAAATGGAAACCATTGCCGCCATCCGCGAAGGAATCGAAAGCGCGGAACGCGGTGAACTCAAACCTGCCGAGCAAGTTTTCGCAGAGATGAAGGCAAAATATGGCATACGAGTTTAGGTTCCCGTTCCTGTTTACCTTCCGCGCATTTTGGCAACGATAGCACTGAAGGTTTCCGCCGTATATTCGAGTTCGTCCTCAGTGGTGAGGCGACCCAGTGAGAAGCGGACGCCGGAAGACGCGAGGGTATCGTTTAAGCCTATCGCTTTGAGAACATGAGACGGTTCGATGGAACCAGACGAACAGGCAGAACCACTGGACGCCGCGATGCCATGCCGATCCAAATTCATGAGCAATGTGGGACCTTCAACGCCGCTGACTGATACATTGAGATTGTTGGCGAGGCGCAGGGTCGGATGTCCGTTCAAGCGCAGGTCAGGAATGGCGTCTCGCAGTCGGGACAGAAAGCCGTCTCGTAAATTAGTGAGAAGAGGCGCATCAGTTTCTCGGCGTGACTGTGTAAGTATTGCCGCATGACCGAATCCGACTATCGCCGCGATGTTTTCCGTTCCTGCCCGCTTTTCACGCTCCTGTGCGCCCCCATGAGTTTGAGGATTGATCTTCGTTCCTTGTTTGATATACAACGCCCCAACGCCCTGTGGACCATAAATCTTATGTGCCGACAGCGTGAGCAAATCGCAGTCCAAGTCGCGCACATCGATTTTCGACTGCCCGATTGTCTGTACGGCGTCGGTATGAAATTTCGCTCCCCGTGCATGGGCGATTTCGGCAATTTCCTTGATCGGCTGAATTGTGCCGATTTCATTGTTAGCGTGCATCACGGAGACGAGAGCGGTTTTGTCGGTGATCGCGGCTTCAATATCTTTGGGCGAGACCCGCCCCTCGCTGTCCACTGGAACGACTGTTACCTCGAACCCTTGCGTTTGTAAGGCGTGCGCGGGGTGCAGAACCGCGTGATGCTCTATCGCCGTCGTGATGAGATGGTTTTTGCCCGCCGTAGTCGCCGCCATCGTGCCAAAAAGTGCCAGATTGTCTGCCTCTGTGCCGCTTCCCGTGAAGTAGATTTCGGCAAAATCGGCGTTGATAAGATCGGCAATATGCTCGCGTGCGGTATCCATAGCGGCGCGTGCGGTGCGTCCGTAGCGATGGATAGACGAGGCATTCCCAAAGTTTTCCGAGAGAAACGGAAGCATTACGCTCAACACTTCCGGGTCGAGCGGAGTAGTTGCGGCATAGTCAAGATAGATTTCCATAATTAAGATTCCTCGGTTTCGAGCAGGAATGATTGCTTCCTTTCTCGAACAATGTCATTACGCATCCGCGTAAATTCTAAACAGATTATACCAAAGGAGATCAACAAAGTGGAACTCGACTTGAAAGCCCATCTCAAGGGCATGGCGGAACGCATGAAGGGACTTCTCATCAGCGATGTTCGGGCGATTCCTGCCGACAAGCATACGGCGTGTCCGGGCGGGTGCGCGAAATCCCCGCTCTATATGATTGCCGAATGCGCGACGGTCAATATGATGGTGGCACACTATCTCAAAACCGGCGAACGCCTGCCGCGTCCCTCGGCTGATGAACGCGACGCGCTTCTCAAATCGTACACCGATACCGAAAAAACGCTTGCCTTTTTAGAGGAAAGCGTCGTCAAATACAGAGAAGCCGTTGATGGTTTCGACGCGGCACGGTTCGCCGAACACAACAACGAATTTTTCGGACGCCCGATGACCAACTTCGGAATCGCGGAATTGGTAGGCGTCCACATGATGTATCACGATGGACAACTCAATTATATTCAGATGCTGCTCGGCGACAGCAATATTCACTGGGGCTAAACTATGAAACGATTAGAGAACCGAGTCGCCCTTGTCACCGGAGCAGCGCAGGGACTAGGCGAAGCGTTGGCACGGCGCATGGCGGACGAAGGGTGTTCGGGCGTTGTGCTTGCCGATATGAGTCTCGACAAGGCACAAGCCGCCGCCGACAAAATCACGGCGGAAACGGGAACGCGCACACTCGCCGTACAAACTAACGTCACCGTCGAAACCGAAGTTGCCGCACTTGTCAGCAAAACGGTGGAAACCTTCGGCAGTCTCGATATACTCATCGCCAACGCGGGCATACTCAAGGCGCACGACGTTGCCGAATTTCCCGCCGATGAATGGCGTGCCGTCATTGAAGTCAATTTGATCGGCTATTTTCTGTGCGCTCAGGCTGCTGCTCGCATTATGAAGGAACAAAAACGGGGCGTCATCGTACAAATCAACTCGAAATCGGGAAAAAAGGGCAGTTTCCGCAACAGTGCGTACTCGGCGAGCAAATTCGGCGGCATCGGACTGACGCAAAGCATCGCGCTCGATCTGGCTCCTTATGGTGTGCGCGTCAATGCGGTTTGTCCGGGAAATCTCCTCGACGGCACGCTCTGGCAGCAAAGTCTGTTCAACCAATACGCCAAAACCCAAAACCTCACGCCCGACGAAGTGCGCCGTAAGTATGAATCGCAGGTTCCTCTCGGACGCGGCTGTACCTATGAGGATGTCTGTAACGTCGTAACATTCCTTGCGTCAGACGAATCGAACTATATGACCGGACAAGCCATCAATGTTACTGGTGGGCAGGAAATGCGCTGACAATGCGAACCACAGAGACACAGAGACACCGAGAATGCACAGAGAAATACAAAATTCAATGTATGAGAAAGACAATTTATGAGTAAGTCAAACCTATTCCATAACCAACCCAACCCAAAGGCGAGAGCAATTTCTGTTATTTTTTCTCTGTGCATTCTCTGTGTCTCTGTGTCTCTGTGGTTCGCATTGTCCATTGCGGTTCCCTGCTCTGCTCAACTTCCGACCAAGTTTATCACCGAGTACCGTCTGGATCGGACTGTTGTCGAGATACCGTTCTCTTATGTGCGGAATCAGATCATCGTAACGGGCAAGGCAGACGACAAGCAAGAGTTGACGTTTTTGTTCGATACGGGGGCGACACTGCCTGTGATTGATACCGCGTTGGGTCTGAGAGGAACGCATATCGCCGATACGCAGTTTCGGGAAGCAGAGGGTCTCACGAAAGCAGAGTCGGTGTGGATCAGTGAAATACAGTTGAGTGGGGACAAAGGACGAGCCACGGTTAACAATGTGGCGGTCTTGTTGGTGGATTTGGGCAACATCAGCCGCATGATGGGACAAAAGATCGACGCGATTATCGGCGCGGGTTGGATGGCGGGCTATATCACCGAGATCGATTATCAGAAGAAAGTGCTGCGGTTTCGTTCGCCGCGCAGTAACTTTTTGGAGGGCAGGGAACCTGACAATCAGCGCAGTTTTCTCTATGATCTCAAGCCGATTAACAGCAAAGCCTCGATCAGCTGCCTGATGGTAACGGGCAAAATTGACAGCGGTTATGATTATGATTTTCTGCTGGATACCGGCTTCGGGGGTTATGCGAGTGTCGCGCATTCGGCGGCGCGGGAATCGGGAATGTATACTAACGAGACGCCGCGCATCGAATCGTTTGCGTCCGGCGTGACTCGCAAATTTCGCAGCAATAAAATTCGTGCGCCGTTTTTTATGCTTGGGAAAATTAATTTGTCGGGGCGTGTGGTGCAAATTGATGTACGTAATAATGACGAGTATGGACAAACGGGTATTATAGGAAACCGTTTTTTGCAGAACTATCGCGTGACTTTGGATTATCAGCGTAAAAAACTGTTGTTGGAGCGCGTTACAGAAAGAGAAGAATTAGATGACACGGAACGCCGCGTTTTGGGCATTACCGTGCGGCTTGATGGGCGCGTCGTGAGTGTGGATAAAGTCGTTCGGAATTCGCCCGCCGCGCTTGCGGGAGTTCGCCCCGGCGACGTGATCCTCGCCATTAATAGGCAAAAGGTCGAAATGATAGGGATGAACCGCGCCGTCACGATGATCGGACAACCGGACGGCGAAACGGTCTTGGAGATGAAGCGGGGAGCTGACCCGAATTTTGGAACCGGCGGCTCTCCCATGTCGGTCACGATAGTGCCTCTTTCGCCGCTTGACTGGAAGTAATAAGCTGTCATGAATCGCCGCTCAACTGAAAATGATACAGAGGAAAGACTGCCGCCGCGTTCACCCGTTTCCGGGTTTTTGTGGGCGGGTCTGGTCTGTGTCGCGGCATCGGCGTTTGTCGGGGTCGGTGCGATTCTGTCTGCATCGCGGCGTCAATCCGATGCACCGCTCAGCAGTTTGGCGGATGCTCTCTTGCTTCTCATGTGTAGTGTGCCGCTGTTTTATGCACAGGCGCGGTATCTGTTCTGGCGTCGGGCGTCGGGAGTGATTATGCTGCATTTTTCGCTCAGTGCCGATCCGATTGAGGTGAAAACAAAGCTTGTACGTCCTGAAAATTTGGAGCGCGGACTGATCTATGGCGGGTTAATTTTGCTGGCGTTGATTCCGCGAGTACTGATTTTGCGGACGCCAATCATTGCGGAAGAAGCGGCATTGGTACGCGCCCTTTCGACGCAGAGCGCAGTTACCGATCAAGTCTTGCAGGGTTATACAATCGTCGCGCAATGTTTAGTTTCGCTTTGGGAGATGCTACAAGGCAATGGTGCAGCAAGCAATGGAAGCGTGCCGATCTGGTTAGTGCGACTGCCGGCGTTTGTGTGCGGCACTGCGGCGGTTCCCATGCTGTATAAAGTGGTACGGCTGTTGTTGAACCGCCCCATTGCGCTGGCGTCGGCGTTAATGCTGGCGTTGAGTCCCATTGCGGTGGGAATGTCGGGCAGAGCGGCAAGTGCGGCGATTGTCTTATTTCTGGTGTTGGCGCATTGCTATTTCTTGGCGCGTGCCTTACGTGAATGTGCGGCGTTGGCGTGGCTGGGCTGGCTGGCGTGTTTGGTTCTGGCGACATTTTTTGCGCCGACGGTGTGGAGTTTGGTGCTTCTCGACGCGGTATTTTTGATGGTTCGGGCTGTATGGGTTTCGTCACGCAGACGGCTTCCTGCTCAGGGTGCGGCATTGGTCGAGCAAGCCGTCGTGTTGAGTGCGGCGTATGCGGGGTTTGTGTTTACCATAGCGTATCTGCTGGGCTGGATTTTTGTTCTGCCAAAATGGGGCGTGCCTTTGCTGGTCGCGCCAAAGCCGTTTGCGTTTCCCATAGATAAAATAATCAGCATTGTTCTCATTGTGATTGGGTTTGTCGCGCTCGCCGTGCGTCCTTCGGCGATTGCAGCTTATGCGGGGCTTGTATGCGTGATCGGATGGGGAATAGGGGCGAATGTACTGGTCACTCCGTTGCTTTTGGTGTTTTTGGCGGCGGGCATCGAGCAGATTTTGAGAGCGGTATGGGGCGAGAAAGAAGACAAAGCCCTGATGCGTGAGGCGACACTGTACCTGCTCACTTTCCTTTGGATCATGCTTCATATTCCCATGTTGCGCGAAACGATCAAGCCCAAGCCTGTTATCAAAAAGAACCCGACGGCTGTCGTCAGAGTAATCCCGAACAGAAGCCGAAAATGAACTATCCTATTCGCAACGCCAAACAACGAATTTACGCGGCTCGGATGCGTGCTTGGATCAAAGCGAAAGATTCTCAGGCGTGCCTATTATTTGTCGCGGAGATGGCACAGAGCAAAAATCCCGACGCTTTGCCCGCGCTGATGGAACTGCTGCGGCTGCCAAGCGGATTTCGCAAACCCCGCCCAACCGAGGAGGTGTGTCAGGCGCGGGAAGCCGCCGTTTATGCCATTGCCCAAATCGGCGCACCGGACGCGCTGTCTTGTATCGGCACAGCATTGTTCAATCCGTGTCCGGGAGTGCGTGCCGCCGCCAGTGAAATTCTGCACCAAGCCGGGGCGAATGCCGCCGAACCGCTGGCACGGATGCTGACGTGGCGGCACAATTGGTCGGTGGAAGGAATGCGGGTTCTGCTTTATCTTCTTGGCAGTTCCAAAAACCCTAACGCAAGGCAGCCATTGATGCGCGTGGTAAAGGGAGAGTTGCCGCTTGTTCCTCCGCGTCGAAACAGTGAAGCGGCTCTTGATTTGCTGCCGTTTGTGATTGTCGAAGCAATGCTTGCACTCATTCTCTTCGGGATGATGGGATTTGAGCTTCAAGACGGTTCCGGCATTCTGGTCGGATTATTGATAATTTTTGCTGCTTTTGTTTCGTTCTTCTTTTTTAAGTGCCGAACCCAAATCCCGCATAAAGAGCAGTCTTCATTGAGGGTGGCGGCGTGTGAATCGTTGCGAATGCTCTGTGAGAAAAAAGCGATCCCGACATTGCTTGCCGCTTCTCAGGGAGAAGAAAGGGACGTGGCGGAAGCGGCAAAAATTGCCCTGTACTCCCTCCTTCCTACCCTCGATGCCACAGACACAGATTGGCTGCCAATGGATGCACGCCGTCAGTTGGCGACTCTGCTACATCAGCGAGAGCCTGAAATGGTTTTGCCCGTGCTGAGAGCGATGGAGTTTATCGGTGCAGAGGTGGCAATACGTCGAATTGCCTCAATGATGACTCACGGAATTACGCCGACGATTCGCGCCGAAGCCTCGCGAATCTATCCAATCCTTGTGGAACGCCAACGCCAAGAGAAGATTTCCGGCACACTACTGCGGGCGTCGCAGCCTCCGCCGTATGTGCAGGGCGAACTGCTCCGTCCCGTCGCTTCCCACTTCGATCCTACCCCGCAACAACTGCTCCGCGCTTCTAATGGGCAAGATGAATCCCGATAGACCCCTTGCATCAGTCAGCGGGCAAAAGAATTCACTGCGGGTACAAAAACGTACCCACCTAAAGTACAGACGTCCTACGGACGAACCGCTTGGGAGATTTGCGTCTGCCTTGAGAGTCTCTGTCCGCAGTTCGTGTTATGGGAAGGCGACAACCTTACAGTTTGTGCGTCCGCAGGACG
>CAZPZP010000196.1:2764-6954 GCA_964591025.1 uncultured Chthonomonadaceae bacterium | reverse complement strand
TACTTTCAGTACCCGACAATGCGATGGAACGGTTTAATCATTGAAAGTCCCTTACAGACAAATCAGATAAATCTCGTACATTGCGCGTCCGAAGGACGCTCGGCGGCACGCCGTTTCAGACGGGGGTTTAAAACCCCCGCGCTGGCGAATGTACGGAGTTTAAGCGATTTCTCTATTAGGCATTTCCAGTGAAGAAATCGTCTCGCTTGTGCGTGAAGGGCGTGAAAGATGATAAACCTTTTTTGGTGCTGCATGATGAATTGGCATTTTTTGATAAAATTTTCGAGGGAAGTAATAGAGTTGCACTATGAGACATCTTGAGACGCATCGAACTCACAGAATCGGCTGGCTCAGGGCGGCTGTACTTGGTGCAAACGACGGTATCATTTCTACCGCCAGTTTGGTTGTCGGGGTCGCCGCTTCCAACGCATCACGGGAAAGTGTTTTGGTCGCAGGTGTTGCAGGGTTGGTGGCGGGTGCGATGGCAATGGCTACCGGCGAATACGTATCTGTCAGTTCCCAAGCCGACACGGAGAACGCTGATTTGGAGCGAGAGCGTGAGGAATTGAAGACCGACATTCAAGCCGAACACAATGAACTGGCAGCAATTTATGTCCAGCGCGGGCTTAAACCGGATTTGGCAGATGCGGTGGCAACACAGTTAATGGATCACGACGCTCTGGGCGCACACGCCAGAGATGAGCTGGGTATTTCGGAAGTCTTGAATGCCAGACCGGTGCAAGCCGCGATAGCGTCTGCTGCCACCTTTACCGTTGGCGCAACACTTCCGTTAATGTCCGTCTTGATCACGCCAAAACCGATACTTGGTTGGTCGGTATCTCTTACCTCGCTTGTATTTTTGGCGGCACTTGGGGCTATAGCGGCGTATGTTGGCGGATCAGGAGTTTTCAAATCTGCTGCCAGAGTCACCTTTTGGGGTGCGCTGGCAATGTTCCTCACTGCTGTAGTGGGTTCGCTCTTCGGAGTCGCTGTATAATCCTCATTCGTCGGCAGAGCAGATAATCTCATCTTAAAGCACCCAATTTGCCATCCAACAAAACGCTGCTCCCGACTTCCTACAGCCCGCTGCTCGTGCTTCGCACTCAATCCCAAACGGTGACAGATACTCTCAAGGCAGGAGTATTCCGTCCGCAGGACATCTGTTTTTTAGGCGGGTACGTTCTTGTACCCGCAGGAGACTCTTTCGCCCGCTGACTTAGGCAGGGCTTTTTGGTTGTTTCTTTCACCTTGCAATTACGGCGTCGGCAGCAAGTTCTCTTTCAAGGAGACAGGCGGCGGTTCATATTCCGCTTACCTTTCAGGTCTGCCTTGGTCGCGCCATGATTTGTGTTGCGCTGCCATAGATGTCACCTGCCAAACTTTCCAATTCGGCATGGCTTATGTCCTCACTTGCGCCAAGTTTGCTTGACCATTGCCCATCGGGAAGTTGCCTTGCAGCGTGAGTAGGTGATCCATCAACGTCTGCGTAAAGGGCGATTTTTTCCTTGTCCGGTTCGAGAGACGCATCGGCGCAAACCACATAGCCTATTGTTTGATAGGCTTGAATGAATGCCTCTATTGTAGCGGTTCGCGGTGCTTGCAATGGCCAATACTCTTCACCCAAAGGGTCAGGCCACCACCACTCATCGGTTATTCCTGCAGCCCAAGCAATACAGTTGTATTCGTCCGTCTTTGGGCTTGTTACAGCAGAGACGCTGTCGGATAATTTGGGAAAAAGGATCTTCAGACCGCTTCCTACCATTGATAGCCCTGCTCCCGCGCCCATTGCAGCCATACTTCACGCATGACTTTCCGTTTGCCCTTTTGGTCTGCCGCAACAGGGTCGGCTCCCGTGATGCATTTCAACGCCCAGAACCAATGATAGGATTCGCGTTCGAGTTCGCGGAAGATTAAAGGGAGAGCGATTGGTCCCATGCCGATAATCTGCTGATAGTCTGGGTGCATGGCGATTGCCGTGCTGGAAGAGAGAACTTGCGTCTCTTCGCGCCAACGCATCGCCAGTTGCTTAAAGCGTTCTTGAAGTGTCTCTTCTGAATGCACGGGCTTTTCCTGTACCGCCGACATTTCGGGCATTGTCCGTCTCCTGCGTCAAACTTTATTCTCAATGAGATTGTACCCTAAAGCGAAGCTGTCCTTTTTTCGGAAGGAACACTGCTCTTAATACAACAAAAGCCCCGCCTCTATGATGAGGCAGGACTTTGTGGTTGTTGCTATCGCCGTACGATTACGGCGTCGACAGCAAGTTCTCTTTCAAGGAAACGGGCGGCGGTTCGTATTCCGCTTTCTCTTTGCCCGTCATAATCGGACTGACTTTCTCCCAAAGCCCTTCGATGAATTTGGTCGTTTCCATCACGCGGGCATCGTCAACGCCCGGCACCGCCTGTGTCACACGGACAAATCTGATTCCACTTGCGCCGACGTGTCTGAACGGCGAACCCATTCCCTGAGTTTTGCGTCTGAAAGACGCTTGTACTTTCTTGCCGGGTACTTTCAGTACCTGCTGCGAGAGGTGCGGTATTAAAAACCCAATGCGCTCCGCATAACGGATTTTATGGGTGGGATTGGAATTGCCCAACGACCCATCAGAATCGAATGCCAGCCTCCAGAGACCAACCGCTGAGTTTGCCTCCTCCTCCGGCATGATACCCAATCTCGACAAGCGGCTGAATGCGACCCGATTCGCCTTTGGGAAACAGATAGCCGAGCAAAAACTCGGAGGCGAATCCGGCGGTGTCGGCAAATTGATTCTGGTGACTGTCGGTTCCGCTGTAGCCAAAACCGATGCCGCCATAAAGCCCCTTGTTGCCGAGTTCACGCCGCAAAACAAGCATCAGGCGATAGACCAACCCATCAGTATCGTTGCCAGAGCGGTTCGAGCCAGCAAAAATAACCGTTGGGGAAAAGGTCAAGCCGCCGACTTTGGGAATGCGCTTGATGAGAGGAATATCGCCGCCGAGTTGGAAGCCTTCGATATGGCGCGTGGTGTTTCCGACGGAGAAATCATTGCCGATCGCAAATCCGACTCGCACGGCGAATCGGGCTTCATAGGGCGTCGTCTCTTGTGCGCTGGCATTTCCAATGGAGACCAGACAAAGCAACGCACTCACGACAATGGGCATTGTTTGAGACATCGGCAAATTCGGGAACATAAGAGAAATCTCTCCTTTTCTGTAGGAAGTTTTACCCTGCATTTTTGGAAAAAATCGCCGATACTTGAAATGGCTCGCTGATGAGCCACTTCGCTTCCAAATACCATAGCGAAGACCATCTTGAATTTGTGGGAAAGGATTTCCTGTATTATGAAAACTCTGTTTCGCGCCCTGAGCGCAATGGCATTGACCGCGTGTTTTGTGGGGGCGTCTGCTCCAGCGACGGCAAACGAAGAACATGGCAAACCGGCACATAAGCCCGCCGAAAAGCACGCGCCCAAAGCCAAAGCGTGCAAAGACTGCAAGACCGCAAAGCATAAGCACGCCGAGGCTTGCTGCGGCAAGCACCAGAAACCGGCGAAAGCGCACAGCGCACACGGTGAGCATAAGCACTAATTTTGCTTTCGGTCACGGATGAAAATTGCCTCTCTCAAACTTTGAGAGAGGCGTTTCTGTCATTGTCCTGATGCCAATGTGACCGAAAGCGGATAGGTTCCGAGCAATGAGCCGTCACAATAGACCGCCGCCGTGTAAATGCCCGCTTTGCCGAACGGCATAGAGCGCAGGTTCAGCCCGATTTGGAGCGTCGCGAACCCGCTCGCGTGCAGACTGCCCTCCACCGATTCCCAATGACACGGCAAGGGAGGCGAAGAGAAGATCAATGCACCTTCGGGATTGGTGAAGCGAAACACTAATTCGCGCCGAACTGCCGACTGCACCCGAATTCCCATCGCCACTGCCAAATTCGCATTCATTGGAAACTGTTCGCTGACCAGTGCCGAATAAATGCCGATCAGCGATTGTTTGCTGGTGTGCGCCTCTGTAATCACCTGATCACACAGCACAAAATAGTTTAAGACAACCTCATCCTGCTCATTTTGCATTCTGTCGTTTTTTTCCTCGACACTTCCCAAATCATGTTGGAGTTTGTGTTCTCCTATAGATTGTCCAAACGGCGGCAAAACTCCTGCCTCTTCTTTACAGCGGGGTGCGAATCAAATTGAGGGCAAGCGCGGGTAC
>CAZPZP010000196.1:0-2664 GCA_964591025.1 uncultured Chthonomonadaceae bacterium | reverse complement strand
GTACCCGACTCTTGCAAGAGGTCTATTCAATGGGCTAAACCCCATCGCTCAAAGCCTTCGGCACAGTGTCCTGCGGACACGGTGCTTGCTCAAATGGAATCGTGTGCGAAAGCACACTCGGCGGAACGCCATAGAGCGACGGAGTTTAGTCCGTTGGGCAAAGAATCTTCTGCTTTCTATCAGGGGGCAAAAATGAGGCGGCACTCTCTCGTCGTCCCGCCCAAATCGACGCAAAAGGAACTTTGCACGCGATTGCAGCGTCTAACGCATTCGTAATTACACGGAAGGAAGCCGCACAAATCCCATGAATGAGCGCGATGAGATACAGACGTTTCTGGAAGTAAATGCCGATGCCGCTTATCTCGATGATCTTACGGCAAAGATGGGGATTGCGCCGCTCGCTGTTCACAGTGACGATTTCGGGGCGCACATCGCCTCACTGTTGGATGCAATAGATGCTTCGGGCTTGATAGTCGCCTTTCTTGCGCGATTGAAGAGCGATTTCCCCGAATTTCCCGCTGTCATTTGGAACGAAGTTTCCGCCGGAAATCGAACGGCAGAGCAAGAAGAAAAACACCATGACCTGCTGCTCTCTCCTCCCACCTTTCTGACCCTGCGCGATGGCGTTACGGAACTCAACGCTGCCCGCCAATCGGATTCGGACACGGAAGCGACTCCCAAAGGCAAACCGTTCCGCTTTGTTCATGGCTACACTTTGCCCGAACACTGGGCGGAGCGTCCCACCGAGACCGAGGCAATCGCAAAGCGCGTTCGCGCCAACGCCGACCGCATTCTCATCTTGACCGCCATCGGGGGAACCGGAAAATCGGCACTCACGCGCAAACTTCTCGACGAACTGCCCAAATATGGGATCGCCCTCGACGGTGCATTGTGGTTCAGTTTCTACGTCGAACCGGAGTTTGATCGCTTTTTGGTGGAAGCGTGCCGTTATCTCATCGCCGGATTCAATCCGCAGGATCACCCTTCGCCCTATGACAAAAGTCTGCTGTTGCGCGAAGCACTACAAACGGGGCATTATCTCGTTGTGCTGGACGGTATCGAAGTTCTGCTTGAATCGGACAAGGAACGCCCCGACTACGGAACCTTTCGAGATCGCGCCCTGCGTGATTTCTTGGAGGGAATACGCGAACAGTCCGAGAGTCAGGTTCTTATCTCGTCGCGGTTTCCTCTAATGGATTTGGCGGACGAATCCGGCGTCTATACCCTCGAACTCAACGACCTTGCGCCCGATGCAGCAGACGCACTTTTTGCCTCCTATGGTGTAAAAGGGCTTCAGGCGGAACGTGAAGCGATCTATGCCCGCTTCGGCACGCACGCCCTCACCTTGCAACTTCTCGGCGACTTCCTGACGCGCTATCACGATGGACAGCCGCATGGAGTTGCGGATATTCAGCCGTTTTTGCCGCAATCTCCGCAAGGTGTCCGGCTGCAAGCGGTTCTCGATGGCTACTGGCAAACACTCGAACCCGATGAGCGTTTCTTTCTGACTCGTTTGGCGGCGTTTCGGGGCGGCGTGGATGATCGCTCCCTGCTTGTTCTCAACAAAACCGGCAATGCGTTCGATCCGGCGTTCCGGCAGATGGTGGATCGGCTGCTTCAGAGTCCCCTCGTGACCGTCGAACGGCGCGGGCGTCATGCGCGATTGACGGCGCACCCGCTGATCAAGACGTTTTTCTATGAACGCATGGGCGATTCCGAGCGCACGCTCGCCCATCGCACTCTCAAAGATTATGCACAAGGCTTACCGCTTCCTGACCGACCGCGCACGCTCGAAGATTATGAGCCGCTGATCGAGGCGTGCCATCACTGTCTGCAAGTCGGGTTATATACTGAAGCATATCAGATTTATCGCCGCAACAACATGGACAATTCTCTGCGGTGGTGGGGACACTATACACAGGCAGTCGCCATTTTGGAGCCGTTGCGGGAGGCGTGTCTCGGCGAAAATCCGGCGTGGCGCAATGAACGCTGGCAGCGCAGTTGGGTCGAAAACGAGACGGCTCTGATTGCGGCAATGCGGGGCGATTCAGGTCTGGCTTTGGAGCGGTTCCAGAACAGTGCCGACATGGACGCAAGTATCAGCGACCTGTCCGGCGAGTCGGCATCGTATCAGAACCTCGCCGGTGTCCATACGCAGCGCGGCGATTATGCCGCCGCACTTTCGACCCTCGAACGCTCGAAACTGTTGGAGGTGCGCCTGAACCGTTTCGAGAAAGAGGAGATGCTGGCGGGGCTGGAGGGCGTCCTTCGGGCGGAAATGGGACAGAAGCAAGCGGCTTATGATTTACTGGTTCGGGCTTATGAACTGAGCCGACAAAACAATCAAATTCGCGCCCTGTGTTATTGGATGTGGCGGTTAGGCGATCTCTTCCTGACGACGGGGCAGACCGCCGAAGCACAGAGTCAATATCAAGAGGCATTGGAGATTTCGCGCCGCGAAGTGTTCCGCGATTATGAGTCCTATGCGTTGCGAGGCATGGGGCGGGCTTATGTCAAACTCGGTCTGCTGCCCGATGCGCGTATTGCCCTGACCGACGCCTTGCGTATCGCGCAATCGCTGGGCAACCCGTTTTTGGAGAACGAAGCCCGCCTTGCTCTCGCGGAGTTGGCACAAGCAGAGGGTCTCGCTGAGGAAGTCCGTTC
>CAZPZP010000195.1:2113-6967 GCA_964591025.1 uncultured Chthonomonadaceae bacterium | reverse complement strand
CGCCAAAACCGCCGCCGCCCGGCGGACGCCCGCCGCCACCCTGACCGGAACGGAAACGAATCAGGCGTTGTGCCTCTTGGTTCGTCAGTCCAGCGCGTTGCAGAGCCGCCGCGTCTGCCGTGTTGATATTAATTCGGGCAGTGCCATCCGAGGCGACATTGCGTTCGCGAGAAACGGTTGTAAACAAAGCGACAAGCGGAAGCGAACTCTCATTATAGATGTCGCTGAAATCTTCTTCGGTTTCGGCAGTCACCGCATTGGGATCACCGCCCGCATTTCCTGCCCCTGCTCCGCCTTGTCCTGCTCCGCCGCCCGCAACAGGAGCCTGACGGGAACGCGGTGCGCCGCCGTTCGTTGTCACACTCGTTTGCGTGATGGAATTGGTGCTGTCCGACGCCGTTACAGGATTGCCGCCTGCATTGCCATACAGTAACGCCGGTGTCACGCCTTTGACGAGAAGCAGCTCCTCAACCGTGTCGAACGGCGCACTTTTGGCGTTATAGGGCGTCGGCAGTGTCGAGTAGTACTCTGACTTTGCGCCGTTTTGCGAGGGCTGATCGCCCGCCGTCCGCCAATCCAGAATCGCCGCGACCAAATCCTCTTTGTCCTTGAAAACGGGCAGTTTTTGTAATGTTGCTTGTGTCACATTGTTGAGGTTCAGAGCCGCCGCCGTATCAATCACTTCGATTTTGACCCATGCATCGCCGAACTGCCGCCAACCGTTTGCGTCGGTATCCGCCGTCGCTTGAACGATCCCATAAGTCGCACCGTTGCTGCTGCTTTCGGAAAGTGCCGTCATCGCGTATTGCGCCGCCCCGCGTGCCGCATAAAACCGCTGCGTTTCCAGCAGGAAATTGTTGGACGCTTTCATTTCACGCCGTGATGAAACAGCAAACGTCATCGCCAAGACGGTCAAAATGAACATAAGGAAAATGACAGGAACCAACGCCTGTCCCCGCTTAGAAGAGGAGAAGGAGAGAGAGGGACAGGGGGAAAATACTGATCGCCTGTCTTGCTGCGTTCGCACTTTTCGGAAATGAGACGAGAATCTTGGTTCTAAGGAATTGTCTCCCCCTGTCCCTCTCTCCCCTTCTCCTCTTCTTGTGCTGTCAGTTGCGTGGTTGTGTGCCATTGGAGTTTGCTCCGCCTGTGTTCCCGCCGCCGGTTCCTGCCGCACCTGTTGTTGTTGGGTCTTGCGGCAGATATGGCGTAATAATCGGGATCATTGTCTTATAAGTTACGGACGTATTGTCGGAGCGCATGATCATGATCGTCATTTCCACCGCCGATGGAAACGAGGTGTCGCCCGTCGCTTGCGATTGCGTCGAAGAGTCTGCGCCGGTGTCCGTTCCCCCTCCTAAACCGCTCAATGGGTCGGCGGGGTTGTCACTCATTGCGGGATCGGTTCCTGCCGCCTCTGTGCTTGTGCCTTGATTCGTCTGCTGATAATCCCAATCGTTGCGCCATGTTTTCTGAGCCGGATCATAGAAACGTAGTGTCAGCGAAGTGACGCGATCCGATAGAATCGAATCGGGCGTTCCACTCGGCTCTTTGTTCAAGTCCAAATTCGGAACCGGAACCACTGAGCGCGTCAGCGTGCCGGATGTCGTATCGAGATCGTAGCGTACCAATGCAAAATCGGCTTGCGGCGTCACACCGGCGGGATCAACCGACTGGGTATTGCCGTCGGGACTCAGGAGCGGATCGGCGAAGTCGCCGGGCTGCACGCGATACGACAAGGTGGTGATCGTAAGCAGACTGCCTGTTGTCGCGGCACTGCTGCTCGAACCACTGCCTCCGTTATTGGCGATAAAGACAGACGCTGGATTGCGTTTCGAGATGAATGCGCCCTGAATATCGCGTGAGATGATGCTGAACACCGAACGAACAGTAGACGCATCATGCTCTCGTTTTTGTGCCGCATCGTGTGAGCGAACAGCAGTACTTAACGCCAATGACAGAGCAAAGGTAATGATGGTAAACATGACCAGCGCAATCAACGCTTCCAACAATGTGAAGCCGGATCGCCGCCGCAAAAAAGTGTTAGGGCAGCGCGTTGCCATCGTCTGCCTCCGTGCCGCTTGCGCCAGATGTCGCGGAACTGCTCGGATTGTTCTGCACCTGCTCTTCGGGCGTCTGATCGGTGTCGTTTCTGAGATACGTGACAAATTCGCGCTCGTTACCTCCGGTGTTTTCGCCCCAAGAGACGATCAGCGTCACCTTGAACAGTTTCTCGAATTCGGTGGTATCTGTCATGGTACGCCAGCGATAAGTGGGATACTCTTCACCGAAATCGCCCTGCTGCTCGCCGCTCGTCATGTTGGTCGTTTGCAGCTCCAATTCGGTCAGCTTGTTCTGTGCCAGCAGTGCCGCCGTTTGCAGACGCTCGCCCGATTCCACAGCGCGTGTCGAGTTCGAGATCGCAGAAAGCGCACCGACGATAGCCAGCGCAAGAATCAGCGTCGCAACAATCATCTCGATCAGAGTGAAACCCGATTTTGCAGTTTGATAAGCGCGGATTCTCATGGCGATTGATCCTCGTATTTGACCTGTCCGGTGACAGGAATCAGCGTGATCTGCCCGATGTAGCCCGTCTCACTGACCAGCCGGAACTGTGCTGCATCGCAGCCGCCATCGCTCCGAAACCGGATCGCCGATGTGCCTCTGCCCGTACTGCCGCCCGTGCCGCCCGCCATGAAATCGGAAACCATCACATTCGAGGGCAGGGTATAGCCGCGTGGCGGTTCGGTGGGATTCATGGCGATCTGCGCTTCCAGTGTGCTTCCAAAGGCGACAGGCTGATCGCTTGGCGGTGGCAATGTCGGCACAATTACGGCAAATGCCTGCGTTGCGGCATCGAACGAAAGCGAGACTATCGTATCGCGAGCGACGGCGCGATCTCTGGCATGAGCGCACAGATCGCGCACTTCCCGCACTTCATTCTCGAACCGCGTTTTGTCGAGGAACCGCCCATACGCTGGAAGCACGGCAGCCGCCATGACAGCAATAATGACGATGACTACAAGCAGTTCGATAAGAGTAAAAGCGCGTTTTATCATAGGTTTGAAAAGACGTTAATCGCCTTTGAGATTCCAGCTCTGAAAGTCTGTGCCGCCTAGTTGCGCGTCGGATCCATACGAGATGATGTCATAGGGACGCCCGTTGTCGCCGGGAATTTTGTAGATATAGGGATTTTCCCAAGGATCATTGGGAATCTTCTCGACGTTCCTGATATAAGGACCATTCCACTTCGGCACGCCCGGATTTTTGATCAGCGCATTCAATTCTTCGGGATATTTGCCCGTATCAAGCCGGTATGACTCGATATTGTCCGTAAGCGATTGAACGGTGGTGATCGCAACGGAGTTTTTGGAGTCGTCAACACGCCCCAGAACATTCGGCACAATGACGGCTGCCAGAACCGCCAGAATCACCACGACAACCAGAATTTCGATTAGGGTAAAGCCGCGCTTCATGCGCGAACCCATCGAACGATTTTGCATAAGAATTCTCCTTCAGGAACAAAAATTTGTTCTTTATTTGACCAGTGAGTTTGCCTGAAAAATCGGCAGGAGGATTGACAATACCACGAAACCGACAAAACTGCCCATGCCCAGAATGACGAGCGGCTCGACAAGGCTTGTCAATCGCCGCATCGCGCTGTCTACCTCGAAGTCCAGTGTATCGGCAGTTCGAATCAGCATATTGGGCAGACGTCCGGTCTCTTCGCCGACAGCCGTCATGTGGATCACGACGGGCAGAAAATTCCCTGCGGCTTCCATAGCGGAATGGAGGGTTTCGCCCTGCCGCACTCGCCCGCGCACATCGAGAATCGCGTCGGTGGCAACGGTATTGCCAACCGCAGTCGCGGAGATGTCCATCGCTTCCAAAATCGCGACGCCGCCGCCGAGGAGCGTACCGAGTGTGCGTACCAGCCGCGCCGCAACAATTTTCTGATTGAGTTTGCCGAACAAGGGCGCATTCAAGCGGAACGTATCGAATTGCCGCAGACCTGCCCGCGTATTCAGCCATGCCCGAAAACCGTAAAAGACGCCGACGATTCCCAAAATAATCAGGTACCAGTACTGCTTGATTGCCGCCGATGTGCCGAGCAGAACCTTTGTCGGCAGCGGCAGCGCACTGCCCATCTCCTTAAAGACGCCCGACAACTGCGGAATGACCCACGTCAGCAGAAAGGTGACCGCCAAGACCGCGACAGAAATCAGCACCGCCGGATAGGTCAACGCCGCCATGATTTGACTGCGCCGCACCTGTTCTTTTTCCAAGAAGTCGGCGAGGCGCATCAGAACGCCCGCCAATTGTCCCGATACCTCTCCGGCACGTACCATGTTTGTATACAAATCGGGAAACTGCTTCGGGTACTTCGAGAGCGCGTCCGAGAGCGGCTGACCGGCGCGAATCTCGCCCTGCATCTGACTCAACATATCATGGAAACCTTCATCGTCCATCTGGTCTATGAGAACGGAGAAGGCGCGGTCTATCGGCAGTCCAGCGTCTAACAGGTCTGCCATTTCCCGTGTAAAAAGCAGAATGTGCGTGCGCGTGATTTTCTTTTTGCCGCCGCTTCCAAAACTGGATACTGCTTTGGGTTTTGCTTCTGTGGCTGTGCCTGTTCCATTAGTCGCTGCTATCGCGGTTCCGTTTTTTGCAGTGGCAGAACTGCCTTTCCGTGCGGATTTGGCTCCGTTTCCAATCGAGGTTGGAAACACGCCCAACGCCCGCACCTTCACAGCGGCGTCCTGCGTATCGCGTGCGGTGATCGTCCCCATGCTGGATTTCCCGGCTTTATCTAAGGCTTCGTAAGTAAATTCTGGCACAGTCTATCCATTTCCT
>CAZPZP010000195.1:0-2013 GCA_964591025.1 uncultured Chthonomonadaceae bacterium | reverse complement strand
CTACAAATCGAAATCTTCACGCTGGCAGACGCGCAGGACTTCCTGAATCGTCGTCTCGCCTTGCAGGACTTTGTTGCGCCCGTCGGACAGCATCGTGATCATGTCTTGGTTCTTGACGCCGTGCGCCTTGATATGACTCGCAGGTGTTCGCTCGATGATCATTCGGCGAACAACATCGTCTACCGTCAGCAGTTCATAGATTCCGCTTCGTCCCTTGAAGCCGACGCCGCGACATTCCGGGCAGCCTTTGCCGCGCATGATCGGATAGTTCTTCGCCAAAACGGGATCAATGCCGATTTCGCGCAGAATTTCGGGCTTCTCCGTATACTCTTCGCGGCAGTGCGAACAGTTCATACGCACCAGCCGTTGCGCCGCCACACCTATCAGAGACGAGGCGACGAGATACGGTTCAGCCCCCATATCCTGCATACGGCTGACGGCTCCGGCGGCATCGTTGGTATGGAGCGTCGAGAAAACGAGGTGACCGGTGAGTGCCGCATGGATAGAAATTTCAATCGTCTCGTGGTCGCGGATTTCACCCACCATGATAATATCGGGGTCTTGGCGGACAATGGAGCGCAACCCACTGGCAAACGTCAACCCGATCTGCGGATGCACTTGAATCTGATTGACGCCGTTGAGCTGATATTCGACGGGGTCTTCGACGGTGATGATTTTCTTCTCGGTGCTGTAAATCTCATTGAGGCTGGCATACAGCGTCGTCGTTTTGCCGCTTCCCGTCGGACCTGTTACCAGAACAATCCCATGCGGCTCTTGAATCAGGCGGCGGAACGTCTTGAACATCGCGTCCTGCATTCCGAGTTCAGGCAAGCCGAGCATCGCCGTCTGCTTGTCGAGAATACGCAAGACCGCGCCCTCGCCGTAGAGCGTCGGAATCGTGGACACGCGCAGGTCAATCTGTCTGCCGGATTGCCGGATACGCATACGCCCGTCCTGCGGCAAGCGGCGTTCGGCGATATTGAGGTCGGAGAGAATTTTGATGCGGCTGACAATGGCGGCATGAAAGCGTTTGGGCGGCGAATTGACTTCGTGGAGAACGCCGTCAATGCGATACCGAATTTTCAGTTCTTTCTCGAATGGCTCGACATGAATATCCGAAGCGCGGTCTTGGATCGCCTGATTGATGATCATATTGACCATCTGAATGACGAGTTCTTCCTTCGCCATTTTTTGCAGATCAGCGACATCCATATCGTCGCTGTCGGTGGCTTCGACGGCTCCCTGCACATCTTGGAGCATCTGCGACATATAAATTTGTTCACCCATCCGGCGCAAATCCGTGAGGGACGCGAGCATGGGCGCAATATCGAGTCCGGTGAGAAGGTGCAGGTCGTCAATGGCGTGAATATCGAGCGGATCAGCCATTGCCACGACAAGGGTATCGTCGTTGCGGCGAATCGGCAGCAGATTATGGCGCATGGCGAACTCGCTCGGCACAATCGGGAGGGCGTCTGCCTCCGGCGGCTCTTTGGTGAGGTCAATGATCGGCGTATCGAGTTGGCGTGATAATATCTGCAAGAGAGCGGGTTCCGTCAAGAACCGCAGTCCGATCAAAATCTCGCCGATGCGTTTGACGTTGTCGCCGCGTCTCTGTTCCGCGAGAGCAACGTCCAACTGATTCTGAGTGATATGTCCCTCCTCAACGAGAAGGGAACCGAGAAGAGTACGCTTGAGTTTCAGCACTTGCAAAAATCTCTCTTACCGTAGGGCGCAGGGGCTTAGAACGGCAACGAAATGGTTTGGGTATCCGATAAGAAAATGGGCTTGAGAAGAGACGACTTCGCCATTAGACACATTCCCTATAGACGGAGTGCGGGGCATAAAGTTACGTCGGGCGGCGAGTACATCTGCGGGGAAACGGAAGCCACCTTACTTCCTAATTATACCAGACTCGTTTCCGTTCATTAGGTTTCATTTTGTCTCAGTCTTTTTGCGATGTGCTTAAAGTTAGGGCAAGTCCGGGTACAGGAACGTACCCGCCTTAAAAAACAG
>CAZPZP010000194.1:1389-6973 GCA_964591025.1 uncultured Chthonomonadaceae bacterium | reverse complement strand
GTACCCGAACACTCACTCATGCAAGAGGTCTAATGCAAACTCTCTCAAGCAACAACGCGCAAACTATTCCTCAACTTTTTCGACAAGGAAGCGCAGTTGACGGCGGGCGATGAGGGGGAGGGAGGTGAATTCGACAACCAGATCATATTTCAGGACGGTTTCAGACGCCTCAGAGGTTCGGGGCGTGGAACGAACCACGCGCCCAAACCCCGCCAAATTCTCTTGCCCGGTCTGTTTGAGGTCGAAGGCGACATCGGTTCCGGGCGCGAGGGCGTTTTCGCTGACGAGTGCTAGCCCGCCGAGGCTGATGTCGCGGGTGACGGCTTGAATTGCTACATCGGTTTCGGACGGGGTTTGTGCGCTGAGAGTGACGGCGGTTTGGATGACGGCGCGAGAAAATTGACGGCGTTGTTCACGTTGGATCGAGCGCGGCATGGCGATCTCCCATTGCGGAACGGGCGTTTCGGTTCGCTCCAAAATTGTCGTCTCGAAAGAATAAACGGCGTCATCGGCAGGCAGCACAATGCGAACAAACGCGCCCGGAGTGAAGTCTGCCGGTGCGTCTACACGCGGCGGTGCTGCTACCGCAAATGTATCGAGACCGACGGCAATAACGCGGGTGGTGCAGTCTCCTGTGTCGCGCCGAAGTACAATCTGCTGCCCCACATAGACGATCTCCAATGAGGGAGTGACCGGATAGAGCGGCGGAGAATTGACGGCGTGTCGAACCCGTTGCAGCAGTGTGTCGAGATTGAGCGGTTTGATGAGAATATCGGTCACGTCGAGGCGTTGGAGAGCAAGTGGGAGCGTCGGGCGATCATCGGTGGTGGTAAGAAGAAGCGCGGACTGCGGACACAAGGCACGGAGGCGCGGAAGGAGAGACAGAGTCTCGCGCATTCGCATATCCCACAGAATAACGGCGAACGTATCCTGTGTGGCGAGGAGGGCGGCGGTTGCCCCAGACGTAGCGCTAAGCACGCGAAATTCTTGATTGCGCGTGAGTTTTGCTTCGAACAGGCGACAGTTGACGGCTTCGGCGTCAACGACAAAGACGAGCGGAGTTTCCGAGAGCGCGAGCATGATCCTTGCCTCCAACGACTACTAACAGATGAGGTTAAGATGTGATTGCCGCGCAGCGTATCGGAGGCAGAGACTTTGGGAGAGCCGCACAACGAAATACCGAGTGGCGTCTGGAACAGCGAAATGAGCCGTAACGGAAAAGGCAAGAAGCATCATAGCGTGTTTCTTCCGTCGTTGTCAAGGTTCACTGCAAAATTCGTGCCAAACTCGGAATTTCGCCTGTCTTTTTTTCGGTTTTTTTGCCCGCAGTCGAAATCAACGCGCAAGGTTGATATAGTTGTATTTGCCGCGATTGTCGGAAGCGATGTCTTTGAGCAGGTCGAAACCGGGTGAAGATTCTCCCATGCCCAATGCCAGCGTCATCACGACGGCATTGTGATTGTTCTTTTCACGAATAAAGGCACGCAGTTGGGGTGGTTCGACAATTCCGCCATGCGGTTCGCCGTCCGACATCATATAGATATGTGAGACTTTGCCGTAACTCAGAGCCATTTCCATCGCCGCCGAGAAGTTGGTTCCGTCGCGCATCTCGATAGCGTCCACGAAGTTCATCGCCATCGTGATGTTTTCGGTTGTGGCAGGAAGCATCTTAGGCGAGATGGCATCGGGATAGGATGCAAATGTGACGATATTAAACGTGTCATTGCGTTTCAGTTCGGAGAGTGCCTGTTTGAGTGCCTCTTTCGCCTTTTTTATCTTGCCTCCGGCTCGCATACTGCCGGAAATATCGAGCGTATACACAATCGCCATTCGTCCGCCGCGACTGCTGACGGGACGCGCTCCAAAGACTGCGCCGCGTCCGGGTCCGCCGGGACCGCCGTCTTTGCCACCGCCGCCGTCCTCATCGCCCTTGAGCAATCCGGTAATATTGCCGAATGGAATACCGCGATTGAGACCTGCCACGCCGCGAGTTTCGCCGTCACCCGTGCCGATCCCGTTGCCGCGTCCATAGCCTGTCCCTTCGCCGCCGGTTCCGGGAAGTTCCGAGCCGGTTCCGCTGCCTTTAGGCGGGTTGGTTCCAGTGCCGTCACCGACGCCCGCGCCAACCCCCGCGCCGGGTTTGGTTTTGCCAAGCGTACCGAGTGCGACCTTGCCGTTGGGGTTGATTCCGACGCCGCGCCCTGCCAGTCCGCCGATGCCCCCACCCGTCCCTGTTCCCTCTCCGCCGCGTCTGCCGCTTCCCAAGCCGGGGCGATCTTCGGGAACGGCGTCTTTGGCAAGCGGATTGTCAACGGTGAGAGTGGATTTGCCGCCGCCGCCGCCCGTTCTCGCTGTCTCTTTGGGAAGCTTATCGCCGCCCGCCCCGCCGCCGTTATACACCACATCTTCGGGAGGAGCATCGGGAGCATTCGCGCCGCCCTTGCCGTCAAGCACCACACTTGGAGCGGGCGAACCGCCGCCCTGATTCTGCAAGGTCACCTTCGGCAAGCGTGTCGTTAAGGGTTCCGTCGAGCGCGGGCGATTGGGCGCACCAAATTTGACGGGTGTCTCGTCTTTATTCGGGTCTACGCCGCCGGGTTCCGCGTTCGCATCAACCGGCACATTCTCATCGGGCTGGATAATCGGCGGCTCTTTTTGGAGCGGGTCTTCCGGTTCGTCGAGGCGCACTCTTACCGGCGGGCGATATGTCGAGGGCGGAGCCACATCGGCAAGCGGCATATTCGCGTCCTCAAGCGGTTCCTGTTCCGGTTTGGTCACGGTTTCAGGAACCAGTGGAGTCTCCTCTTTGGGGATTTCGGCTTGCGTCACGGGAGGCGCAATCGTCTCTTCCGGCGGGGCAAGCGTAACTTCCATCATCGTCGGTTGATCAGCAATGGCGACACGCAGTTCACGGCTGTTATAAAGAACAACGCCGTGAATCCACAGCGAAACCACACTGAAAACAACCAGCCAATACCAGCGTTCCACTCTCATGGGGTGCTTGCCTCCCGATTCGGGGTTGTTGGGTCATTAGGCGATTGGGTTGTTGGGGCGTTGGGTTGCGTTCCCTGAACAGGATTCGCCGTCCCCGTCGCATCAGGAGCCGCATTGTTCTCCCCCTGTCCCCCGAATGGCACGCCGCGTGCGGGCGCAGTCGCCGCTGGCGGAAATTGCTGGAGGGTTTTCGGATCGGTCGGGAGGACAACGCGAGTCAAACCCGCTTGGCGAATCATATCCATGACCTCCATCATCCGCGAGTACATGACGGCGCGGTCTCCGCGAATCATGACTCGCGCCTCTTTGTCTTTAGAAGCGTGTTCGCGCAGTCTGGCTTGCAACTGTTCTGCCGTCTGGATTTGTCCGTTGAGATAGAGATCGCCGTTTGAAGAGACTGCCACGGTCAAATCTTTGGGCGTCTCTTGTGCGCCTTCGCGGGTCACCGTTTCCGGCAGTTTGAGATTGACGCCGGGCTTGCGTGCAAAAGTCGTCGTCACCATGAGAATGATCAGCAGGGTGAGAGCAATATCGATCAGCGGGACCATATTGATCTCCGCCATTGGTTCGTCTTCGGTAAATGCGCCGCCGTGCATGGACTTAGTTCTCCTTTACTGCGTTGCGTCGAATCAGAGCGGAGAGGCGTGCAACATGACCGTGAATGTCCAGCATCTGCACCTGAATACGTCCCAAAAAGAAGTTATACGCCATAATTGCCGGAATCGCTACAAGCAAACCGACAGCAGTCGCACTCAACGCTTCCGAGATGCCGCCCGCCATTTTCTCACTGCTCAATCCGGCGGTTCGCATTCCGTCGAACGCTTCGATGACGCCCAATACCGTTCCGAACAGCCCGATGAACGGCGCGGTACTGCCAATCGTCGCCAGTGTCGTCAAATATTTGCGAAGGCGCATTCGCTGCTGCGCGATGGCAATATCCTGCGCCTGTTGGAACGATTCGGGAGAGGCGTCTTGCAGTGGCAGCAGATGATTGATGATGCGGGTCACTGGTGCGCTGGAATACGCGGCGTCGAGTGTCGGGGCAATATCGCCCTTCATCAATCCACTTTCGATGACCTTTGCCGCCTGATCTTCGATTGATTTGAGGCGTGTGAGCGTGAATATCCGTTCCAGTACAATCGCCAGTGCCAGTACAGAAAACAGACCAAGCGGATAGGCAACCCATCCGGCACTCTTAAAAAGTTGTAGCATTGTTTGTTTCGTCCACCTTAAAATTCAGAGGGGAGAGGGTAAGAAGTAGAGGGTAGATTTTCGAGCATGAACTCTCATCTCTTCACTCGAATTGCTTGACCTATCTTACCTTCTACCCTCTACTTTTCACCCTCTGTTACTTCACCGCTTTGAGAGCCGCAAGCCGAATTTTCGCGTTTGCGGCGCGGGTATGTTTTGGAAATTCGGTTGTCAGGCGCGTGAGGTGCGCTATAGCCAAGTCCTTTTTGCCCGCTTTGTCCTGCGCGACTCCTGCCCAATATAATCCTTCGGGCAGGTATTCGCCTGCCTTCTTGCTTGCGGTCACGCTCTCGAATTCCGCGACGGCTTCGGGATATTTTTGTTGATTATAGTAGATACTGCCGCGCTTGAACTTCGCTTCGACAGCGAGAGCCGAGTCGCCCTGATTGCTGACGACCTGCGAATACTTGTCGCGTGCCTCGTCCCATTTCTCCGCTTTCAACAAGGCATCACCGAGCCGAAGCGACGCTTCTGCACCATAAGCGGTTTTGCCGTAGTCGTTGGCGAGACGCTCCCAAAGGGGCGCGGCATCGTCGGGCTTCATGCGTTCCTCTTCGGAAATGGCTTGTGCATATAAGGCAGTCGCAGCGATTTCGGCATTCGGGTTTGCATTGAGGATTGCCTTTGCTGTCTCAATCGAAGCGTCCCATTTTTTCTGGTCTTGCTGTGCCTGAAGCAGGGAAAGCCGCAACTGTTCTTTCTGCGCCTTGTCGTCGGTTTTGGCGAGTGTGTCCTGTGCGTATCGCTCTGCGTCCGCCGGTTTTTTGAGCGCGAGACTCAGCCATGCCAGTCTGCCGGATGCCGTATTTGCCCACTCCGCACTTGGCGAAAGTTTGACGGCTTTGGCGAACGCATCGGTGGCGAGTTGATTCTTGTCCTTCGCGTCCTGCCCAACTCCCAAAAGGAAGTACGCTTCGGCAAGAACGCTGTTCTCCGGCTTGCTCAAGATCACCTCGTCGAGAACGGGAATCGCCTTGTCGGTTTTTTCCGCCGTGAGATAAAGACGGGCGGCACGCACCAGACCTCGCGCTTTGTCGGCGGGGGCGGCGGTTTGCATCGCGGCGATCAGTTTGTCCGGGTCGGAGATCGAGGCTGTCATTCCCGACAACACTTTTCGCGCTGTCTCGGCTTCGGGCGACTGCGGGAATTTCGTGACCACCGCACGGTATGCGACTGTCGCAGGTTCATTTTGTTTCGCTTGAGCATAAGCCTCTGCCGCCCGCAGTCCGGCTTTCGGAGCGTTGGCACTTTTGGCGTGTTTTTCCGCGAAGGCAAGATACAGTTTCGCGGCATCGGCGGGTTTGCTGTCCGCAGAAACGGCATTTGCCTGCCAGTATCC
>CAZPZP010000194.1:0-1379 GCA_964591025.1 uncultured Chthonomonadaceae bacterium | reverse complement strand
TTCGCCGTAAGCCGCTGCCGCTTTGCCGAACTCTTTCAGCCGATAGCGGCTGTGTCCCAAAGCCAGTGAAGCCCGAAACCGCTGTGCATCGCCGACGGGAAATTTTGCTATGGCAGAATCGAGTCGCGACGCCGCCGCACTGTCATCTTTGAGGGCGAGCAATGTCTGAATCAGTCCGTCTTCAGCGGCGCGAGTCATGGCAGGATTGCTCTTGACCGCATCCTCGTTCAAGGTCGCCTCGAACGCCTGTCTTGCCTCGGCATATCGCTTATTTTTCAGTTCGAGCTGCGCCAAAAGCAATGACGCTTGCGGCTTATCGGTGCTGCCACTGAAGCGGCTGATGAACCGCCGAAACCTGTCACGCGCCGGCTCGAATTTGTCCTGCCGGAGCGCGGTCTGCGCCCATCGGAAATTTGCGTCCTCGGCACTGTCGCTCTTGGGATGCTCCATCACGACACGCCCAAACGCCTCTTCTGCCTTGTCGAATTTGCCCAACTGAAATTGCGACTCACCGAGCAGATACCAGCCGCGTGACGCCTGTTCGGGCTTCCACTTATTTTTGAGCGCGTCGGTGAGTGCGGGAATGGCTTTGTCGTATTGTTTCGCAAAAACCGCCGCTTCTCCCAGTCCCAGCTGCGCGTTTGGAACAATGGCAGCATCTTTTGTTTCGATGGCGCGTTCATAAGCCGCGATTGCCTTATCCCACTGTTTGAGTTCGACACGCGACTGCGCCAGCACCAAGGCAGCCGCGCCCGCCTTCGGGTGTTTCGCGTTGCCGATCAAAAACACGTCCAGTTTGGCAGCCGCCGCATCATACTTCTTCGCGTCATACAGCGCGGACGCCGCCGCCAACTGTTCTGCCGGGCTTGCAGTCTGCGCTATTCCAAAGGTCGGCGTCAGCAAGAGCAACGCCGCCGCGATCAAACTTTCCTCTCGTCGGTTCAACTTCCTTGCTCTCCCTTGTTATCAGAGACGCGCTTTGCTCATGCTGTGATGAGAATTTGCGCTTGCACACTCAGACGACACACTGCCCATAATGTTACGAAGTAGGTCATCGGGCAACCGGGTACAGAAACGTACCCGCCTAAAAAACAGGCGTCCTACGGACGAGACAATAGGAAGTTTGTCCCTTTGATTGAACATGGGGCGATCCAGAGCGTCGCGATTGTTTTGCCTCACCAGAGGATTGTCCCTTCAAGCAAGACCGCCGACTCCCAACCTCCTCGTCCGTAGGACGTCTGTTTTTCAGGCGGGTACGTTTCTGTACCCGGTTGCCCTAAAATTAATTCGCACCCGGCAATACGGCAGGATTTGGTTTTCAATGACCCAATCGCCCAATGACCTAATGACCCACCGACCCAACTATACCATACCGACGA
>CAZPZP010000193.1:0-6983 GCA_964591025.1 uncultured Chthonomonadaceae bacterium | reverse complement strand
TCCCAATGCAGAGGGAGAGACTTCCTGCGGGTTCGTCCGCAGGACGTCTGTTTTTCAGGCGGACACGTGATCTCTACCCGACTCTTGCAAGAGGTCTATTTCAGTGCGGAGCGCAAAATCGTGCCGTCACAGCCACTCGGCAGTTCAACGCCGAGAAGGGCGGAGAGAGTGGGCGCAATGTCCGACGGAGCCACCGCATCGCCCCATACTCCCGGACGAATCCCCATACCGGAAATCAGAATCGGAACGTGCGTATCATAAACATAGGGCGTGCCATGCGAAGTCGCATACGGTCCAATCGAAACGGGTTCCGTCAACGCCTGCAAATCCGTCACCACCACAAGATCACCGCTCAGTTTGGGATGGAAGCCATGAATCACGCGCCGCGTGATCTCGGTGAGAGGCACTTGCCCATTGATGATCTGAGTGCGCGTATAGCACGCATAAATTCCCGGAATGGCGGCAACCGCTTTCGCCGCGACCTCCTCGATTTCGGCGTTCGTCGTCGCCTTATTGCTTGCCTTTGCCATCGCCATCGCCGCATCGCTGAGATAGAGGCATGGCTCGGCATAGATTCCGACCTGCTTGCCCTCTGCGTTTTTGCCGATCCATGCCCGCGCCCCGAACGCCGCACTGAGCGCGTTCTGTGCTGCCTCTTCGATACGAGCATCCAAAATGCGATCTCCCGCGATATTGTCTTCTTTGAGATTTTCGATGATCGGCACAACGCCGTGATCGCCCGTGACGACAATAATCGCCTCGTTCAATCCGCCCGGAATGTTTTTCTCGATGAAACCCAAAAAATCGGCAAGCTGTTTGTCTGTTTGGATCGTCAAATCGGTGAGTTCGGGGCTGTACGGACCAAAAGCGTGTCCCGCGTAATCGTTGGTGGAGAGATTGATCGCCAAAATATCGGGAATCGTGTCCTGCCCTAATTTTTCTGCAACAATCGCCCGTTTCGCGGTATTAAAGACATATTCATTGCCTTTGGGTGTCAGTGCAAAGGCGCGTAAATTGTTTCGCGTGCGTGCCGTGCCGACTTTATGCGGAAATACTCCGCCCATGCCGTAGGGTTCACGAGTAGGAGCCAGTTTCGGCGGCTTCGATTTCGCAAGGGCTTCGGCAGGTGCTGTTGCTTCCCACACCATTCCCAGCGACTTGCCGGGAAAATCTTCGGCGTTGACGGCTTCGACCCATTCAGGAAGCCTACCATTTTTGCAATAGGCAGTGCTGCTGATCCAGCGTCCGGTATATTCGTCGAACCAAATGCTGACATCCTGCGTATGACCACCTAAGAGGATTGCGGCGCGGTCTTTGAGGGCGAGTGTGACGACCTTTGCCTGTCCGTTGGTTGCGAGTTTCAGTTCGTCGCCAACGGTTGTCGAGCGCAGATTTTTTGCGCCCATCGGTTTCGCCCTGCTGCCTTCCGTCATGCCGACGACCTTCCACGTCGGATCATCTACACAATAAACGGGGGCGAGCGTGGCTTTGTCCCACCAGTCATTGCTGACAATGCCGTTTTTATACGGATGTGATCCTGTGAGAATGGTCGCGTGTCCGGGACCCGTATAGTTCGGATAATGATCGTAGCGAGCATCGGTGAAATACGAGCCGCGTGTCATCAAATATCGGAATCCGCCGGGCTGTCCGTTTTTTTGCTTCGCAGGAAGGTAAAACTCCGTGAGACGTCGAAGATAGTCATTACGGAATTGATCAATCGAAATCACGACTGTGAGGCGTGGTCTTCTGCCTTGTCGCACCATCTCTGCAAAACTGTCCTTGCCCTGTGTCTGTCCTCCTGAACCCGTTGTCAGGCTCATCAAGACCCCGCACGTCCCAACCCACGCCGCGTACTGTGTCCCCTGTCGTGATACGTTCATGCTTTGCTCCTACTGTGCTGCTCTTATTTTTATTCTTTGCTTGCGCTCTTCCTATTATGAACGATAAGGGCGAGTCGCAGCACACTTTGTCCGCTTTTTTGTCTGCGGGCGGAGTTAATTACTTATGCAAATGTTATACACAGAAACAGAATTTCACGCCTATCTCCTTGACCAAATCGAGGAAATCGTCATCTTGACAGATTTGAACGAACAGGTTCTCTATTGGAATCAAGGTGCAGAGCGTTTCTACGGCATCCCAGCAGCAGCGATCATGGGAAAACCCCACACAAAATTTTTCACTTACGACTGGTTCACCGATGCAGATCGCGAAGAGGGGCGTGCCGCCCTGCGCCGTGACGGATTTTGGCGCGGTTATCTCCGCTGCCGTCAGCACGGCGGTGCCGAATGGAAACTCAATGCGTCGCTCAAAGTGGTACGCGATGCCGCAGGGGAGATCATCGGGCATCTGTCCATCACCCATGAGATGATTAAAAACACAAATTATGACCTCGAACTTCAGCAAACCACGAACCTGCTCTGGCGATTGACGGATCGCGCCCCTGTCTTTCTCTGGGATTCCGATCCGCAAGGCAGCCCCTCTTATTACAACAAAGTTTGGCTGGAGTTCACCGGGCATACTCTCGAAGAGGAATTGAACGGCGACTGGGCAGACGCTATTCACCCCGACGACCTGCAAACGATGATCACGCTCTGGCAGGAAGTTCGCCAAGCACATCAAACCTTCCAAATGCTCTATCGCGTGCGCCGCTATGACGGCGTTTATCGCTGGCTGTCAGGCACTTCCGTTCCGCGCTTCGCGCCCGATGGCGTTCTCTTGGGCTACGTCGGAGCGGCGTTCGATGTGACCGAACAAAAAGAACAGGACGCCTCGGAACTGGCACGCAAACGCAACGAATGGGAACTGCGCCAATGGGAAACGCTTGGCAGTATGGCAGGGGGAATCGCGCACGATTTCAACAATGCCCTCGCTGCGATCATCGGTTATGCGGATTTGGCGAAATCGGCACTTCCGCCGTACTCCAAGCCGTTCGATGATCTGGAGCGTCTGCAAGCCGCCGCACAGCACGCCGCTATCCTGACACGCCAAATGCTCGATTATTCGGGGCAAAATTTGACGCTGATGCAAACGGTGGACATCAACGCCCTTGTGCGTGAATTGACAACAGAACGCTCGCAGATGCCGTTCAATATCTCGCTGGTCACCAAATTGGACGCTGCCCTGCCGCCCGCTCAAGCCGACCCGCGCCGCATTCAACATCTGCTCAGTGCGCTGTTTGCCAACGCGGTGGAAGCACTGGAATCAGACACGGGGTTCATCACCGTCACCACGCGCCCGATCCATGCGTCCCTTGAATTACTGACAACGCTCGGACAAGTGGGACTGACGGAAGGCGATTATTTCCATCTCACCGTTGCCGACACGGGGCATGGAATGGACATAGCGACCCTTGAGCGCATTTTTGAGCCGTTCTTTTCGACCAAATTCACTGGCAGGGGCTTGGGACTTGCGGCGGCACAGGGCATCGCCCGCAGTCACAAAGGCGGGCTTTCCGCCGAAAGCCGCCTCGGTTTCGGCAGTACGTTGCACCTGCTCCTGCCGCTCAATAGGGAATAGGGAACAGGGGGAGAGAGGGACAGGGGGGAAACCAATGCACTCTGATCCACGAAAGAACACTAAAACAATTCACAAATAAAAGAACCACAGGGGACGGGGAGAACACAGGACAATTCAGTGACAACAAAGAAGAAAAGAACACAAAGGGTAAACAAAGTAAAGAACAGAGAATCAAAACTCCCCTCTCCCAAGTTTGGGAGAGGGGTTGGGGATGAGGGCAGACTCTCTATGTCTACTCGTCGCCTTTTTTGTCTTTTCGCATTTGCTTGTCGGCTTCGGTTTGTCCGGCAGTGGATTTCTCCGCCGACTCGGACTTACCGCATCCGCTTGCGAACAGAGAGAAAACCATGCCAAGCCCCAATACAAGCGTGACGATTCGCGAATACTTCATGATTAAGCCTCCTTATCGGGCAGAGCCACCGAGGAAATTGTCCCCTGTGTTCTGCCCATCGGTCAAGTATCACCGTCAGTCGGTGAAGGAGCAGTTCGATCCCCCTCCGCCGGCGGGGCAGGGTGGATAGTTCGCCGAAATCCATGCCGGAATATTCCTACAAAGGATTCCGGTGGGGATGTTCATTCCGTCGCCTGATTCGGGATTGGTGTTGATAACGGAATCGGGATCGGCACAATAGGCAAGGGCAGCAAGTTCGAGGCTGCGCGGCATCACGAAACGTCCATTGAATGCACCGGACATATATCCCGCACGCATTTTGACCGCTTTGGCGTGTCCATCCGCGAAAGCAAAGTTGAGCATTCCTGCGCTATGGCGTAGACTGGCGTTATTGGTGCCGTTCCATGTATCCGCCAAAAATCCGATGCCAAGAGTCATACGGGGCGTATCGTAAGTATCACCGAAAGCGAACATTTCGGCAGGAAATTGGATCGCAGCGATGGACTTGCCGGGAAGATGCCGTTGTCCGGGACGTGCCGGATCAGCCTGCTGTCGCTCAAGCAGTCCGCCGCCGCGCCAGCCGATGGGACCCCAGTTGTAGCCGT
Source organism: uncultured Chthonomonadaceae bacterium (assembly GCA_964591025.1). GTDB lineage: Bacteria > Armatimonadota > Chthonomonadetes > Chthonomonadales > Chthonomonadaceae > CAZPZP01. The sequence goes on along the minus strand of CAZPZP010000193.1, from coordinate 2,471 downwards.
AGCCGACATACCGGCTCAGTTGGAAGAGACCGCCGGAAAGCGGACCGCCTTGTACGCGAGGATTACCGTCGTTGCGGTCAGGACAGTAGAACATCTGGACATTCTTGGAGTATGGCATCAGTTCCGTCCACCACTCCCAGCCGCCGCCGCGCCCGGAAGGGGTCGTCTCGTCATAATCCTGCACGTACATATGGAACGCTGTACCGGCTTGCTTGACATTCGACAAACACGAAATGCCGCGTGCTTTGGCGCGGGCTTGTGCGAAAACAGGGAACAGAATCGCCGCGAGAATCGCGATAATGGCGATGACGACGAGCAGTTCAATTAGAGTGAACCCTCGCTTGGTGGAAACGGACTGTGTCATGTCTCTCTCCTAATCGAAAAAATGATGCTCTGGAATGAGGAATACGAACATTGTTGTTCGAATGTTATTATTCCCCCGCCATGTTAAGGTTTCATTAAGAAGACGTTAAATTCCTGCTAAATTTGCGAATCCTGTCAAAAAAAACCGATTTTTTTTTGATGCGGTCACAAAATGGATATTACAAGCAAGAATGACACGGCAATCTATGCAGGGGCGGTTCGTAAAATCGCACGCACAGGGGAACCGTCTGCGCCGACAAGTTTGAGCGGGAGGGCGATCAATTCGTAGTTGCCGGGCGAAACATTGGCGAGTGCGAGCGACTCCAGTATGGCGATTTGTGCCGCGCCGAGTTCGTGATGAATGGGGAGAGTTTTGCTGTCGAGCGTGTCCACTGAAGGCAAATCGAACCCAACAAGTATCACGCCACGAGACGCCAAAAACTCTGCAACGCCCGATTCGAGTGTCGGTATCCATTCGGGAAATTGCGCGGTATCTTTCCAGCCTCCTGTCTTAAACAGCACACGCGGCGCGAATTCCAGTGGCTCCAAAAGTTCACGAGTGAGCCGGGCATGACCTGTCACATCGATCACGGTTGCCGCCCCGATATAAGTCTCTATCGGCAGAGTTTCCATTGTTGCTCCATTGTCATCGTAATGAAAGGGTGCGTCGGCGTGTGAACCGGTATGGACACTCATTTCGACACTGCCGAGATTGACGGACGCGCCTTCGTCCAAGCGGCACAGAGAGCGATAGGAATAGGGCGTATCGCCGTCCCAAACAGCGATTGCCGGGTGCAACGGATGCGAAATATCATAGATTGGCATAAACTCCTGCGTTTAGGCGACCAATTCACGCCCAAGGGGATGGTTTGTATAGTGTTGATTGTCCATGATACGCTTGAGGGCGGCAATTGTATTCCAACAATCCACAAAAGAGTTATACAGGGGGGCGGGCGTGAGACGAATGATATTGGGAGCGCGGAAATCGGGGACGATTCCGGCGGCTTTGAGTGCTTTGCAGATTCGCGCTGCTTCGTCATGAATCAGGGCGACGTGTCCGCCGCGCCGATGCGGTTCTCGCGGATTGGCGAAGGTGAATCCATGCTCGGACAGTTCGGTTTCAACCAATTCCATCAGATACGCGGTGAGAAGGAGCGATTTGGCACGCAGAGCCTCGAACCCTGCTTCATGAAAGAGTTTGAGCGAGCCTTGCAGCGGAGCCATACTGAGCAGATGCGGCGTCCCGATTTGCAGCCGCCCCGCGCCGTCGGCAGGGTGAAATTCTGTCGTCATATCGAATTGGCGATCTTTGCGGCTGCCCCACCAACCCGCCATTCCGGGCAGGGTTTGATGATGGCGTCGGTTCAGATAAAGCCCGCCCACCGCGCCGCAGCCACCGTTGAGATATTTGTAACTGCACCAGAACGCGCAATCTGCGCCCCAAGCCGTGAGGGCGTGCGGAACCGCCCCGACGGAGTGCGAACAGTCCCAGCCGATGAGAATGCTGCGTGCGCGTGCGGCATGAGTCAGGCGTTCCATGTCGAGAAGCTGCCCGCTGTGATAGATGACGGACGGCAGAACCGCGATCTGAACGTCGGGCGTCATGGCGGCGATGATTTGGTCTTCGTCGAGATGCAGACCATTGCTTGAGGGAACGCGAACGAGTGACTTTTGCGGATCAAGTCCCTGCCCAATGAGATGCGATTCGAGCGCGTAGCCATCGGAGGGAAAGTTCAAGGCGTCGGCAAGAATTGTTGTGCGTTCAGCGCGGGGATTGTAGAGCGTGGCAAGCAACTGGTGCAGATTGGCGGTGGTCGTCCCGGTGACAATGACCTCGTCGGCATTGGCTCCAATCAGCGGTGCAAGGTCGGCGGCGAGGGTTTCTGCAAGCGAAAGCCAAGCCGGTTCCGCGTGCATCCAGCCGTCGATGCCGAGCGTTTTCCACTCGTTCAGAACCCGCAGAACGGCTTGCTCTGCATCATAGGAGAGCAAGCCGAGCGAATTGCCGTCCATATAGATCGCGCCGTTCGGACGATGGAACCGCGCCGCAAAACTTCGCAGGGCATCGGCTCCATCGCGCTCCTCAGCGTCTTCAAGTGTGTGCTTCA
>CAZPZP010000192.1:3878-6996 GCA_964591025.1 uncultured Chthonomonadaceae bacterium | reverse complement strand
CTGAGAGTGATATGCCAGACACAACAACAGAAATAGTGCCGTGACGTTCGCCTTGAAGCAAACGAACTCCTGTGTGATTTCAATTCCAACCGGCGAAGGCGGTAGGCGAGTCGAAGGCGAAGATGATGCCGACCAAAACGAGCCAAATTCCGATGGCGATTTGAAGTGTGCGGTCTTTGAGGAGAACTTCGTCGGGTGCGCCGCCCCAACCCTTCTGGTAAACGAGATAAAGATACCGGCACACACTGAAAATGACGAGCGGCACGGTGACCCATAGGCGCGGATGCTTGACGGCGGACTCCGATTCGATACTGTAGACGCTGTAGCAGACAATGGTCACGCCCGCGACGACATTGATCATCTGATCGAGAAAAGGAAGCGAGTATTCGTCCAGAATTTTGCGGTGCTTGCCGGCGTTTTCTTTCAACTCTACGAGTTCTTGGCGACGCTTGCCGAAGCCGAGAAACAGCGCGAGTTGAAGCGAGCAAAGAATGAGCCAATGCGAAATGGGAATGTGAGTGGCAAGACCGCCCGCGACGGTGCGAAGAACAAAGCCGATGGCGATAGTGAATACGTCGAGCAGAACAATGTGCTTGAAGGAGAAGCAATAGCCGATTTGCAGGGCGAAATAGGCGGCGACGGCGACGCCAAACACCGGACGCAGGGCAAACCCGAACCCGATGCCGACAATGGCAAGCGCGGCACAGCCGACAATGGCAAGCGGTATAGGCAATGCGCCGGAAGCAATCGGACGCTTGGACTTTTTGGGGTGAAGTTTGTCCTGTTCAATATCGAGAACATCGTTGAGGAGATAAACGGAACCGGAGACGGCGGTAAACAGAAAGAACGCGGCGAGAGTTTGCAGGAGCGCGACCTGATCCGTGAGGCGTCCGGCGAAAATAATCGCGGCAAACACGAACAGATTCTTTGTCGCTTGCTTCGGGCGAATGGCTTTGATGAGCGCAATGAGAAGGGAAACAGGGGTATGGCGGATCGGGGCAGGGTCTGTGTTGTCCGGCATTTAGAGGTCAGCCCCCAAGTACGCGCCATAGTAGCGAGAAATAAAGGCTTGGTAATCGGGTTTGGCGAGAATTTCGCGCCACCACGCTTGATTTTCGACGTACCATAGCACAGTTTTCTGGAGCGCGATATCGAAATCATATTGCGGCTGCCAGCCGAGAGACTTGAGTTTTGTGGCGTCAATGCTGTAGCGCCGGTCATGCGCCCCGCCGCGTGGATCACCGATCCGTTTGATGAGCGATTCGGGCTTGCCAAGGAGTTCGAGCATACGCCGCACGACGCTGATATTAGTGCGTTCGCCGTCCGCGCCGATGTTATAAGCTTCGCCGGGCTTCCCGTGATGCAGGACAAAATCTACGGCGGCGCAATGATCACGCACATAGACCCAATCGCGGACTTGTTCGCCGGTTCCATAAAGCGGAACCTTTTTATCGTCAATCAAACGGGAGAGAAAGAACGGCAGAAGCTTTTCGGGATACTGATATTCGCCGAAATTGTTGCCGCAGCGCGTAATGATCACGGGCGTCTCAAAGGCGACATGATAAGCGCGGGCTTGCATTTCGCCCCCCGCCTTGCTTGCGGAGTACGGCGTATTGGGTTCGATGGGCGACTGCTCGGTAAAGTGTCCGGTTTCGATACTTCCGTAGACCTCGTCGGTGGAAACATGAACGATTCGGGCGATATTATGGCGTCGCACAGCATCGAGAAGAACAAAAACGCCGTAAACATCGGTCTGAATGAAGCTTCCGGGGTCTAAAAGGCTGCGATCATTGTGCGATTCGGCAGCGAAATTGACGATTGCGCCGATACTTTCTGCCTTAAGAATTCCATTGACAACTGTTTCGTCTTGGATTTTGCCCGGATAGAACCGGAAGCGGTTCGCATAATCGGGATTGGCGGTAATATCGGCGAGCGTCGAGAGATTTCCGGCATAGGTTAGGGCGTCGAGGACAACAACGCGGGTTTCGGGAGAGGTTTCGAGGACATAGCGGCAATAGTTGCTGCCGATAAATCCCGCGCCGCCGGTGACGAGAATCGTTTTGTATAGACTGCTCATAGAATGTTAAAAGTTGTTAGTAGCGGCGGTTGGTTTCCCAGTTCCACGCAGTTTCGATAATGGTGTTGAGGCTGTCGAAGCGGGGCTTCCAGCCGAGTTCGGATTTTGCTTTGGCGGCAGACGCGACCAGACGCGGCGGATCACCAGCGCGGCGCGGCGATTCCGTGACGTGGATCGATTTGCCTGTGACTTTTTCGCAAACATTGATGACTTCACGTACGCTGTAGCCCTGTTCCGTGCCGAGATTATAGGCGGTGCTGTTTCCACCGGACTTCATTCTGTCAAGTGCGAGGCTATGCGCTTGGGCGAGATCGAGAATATGAATATAATCGCGGACGCAGGTTCCGTCGAGCGTCTCATAATCGGTTCCAAAGACATTGATCGTGGCGCGTTTGCCCTGTGCAACCTGCAAAATCAAAGGAATGAGATGCGTTTCGGGGTCGTGGCTCTCTCCGATGCGCCCTTGCGGGTCGGCTCCGCACGCATTGAAATAGCGTAGAGCAGTATAGTTGAGACCGTAAGCGTGTGAGTAAGCGGCAAGAATTTTCTCAACGAAGAACTTGCTTTCGCCGTAGGGATTGATCGGGTTCTGCGGATGTGCCTCGTCCATCGGAACATATTCGGGGTTGCCGAATGTCGCGCACGTCGAAGAAAACACGAAGTATTTTGTCCCGTAATCGCGCATGGCATCGAGAACATTCAAGGCGGCAACCGTATTGTTGTGATAGTACTTGGACGGTTCGGTAACGGACTCGCCGACATAGGCATACGCCGCAAAATGGATGACGGCGTCGATCTTGTGCGCGGTGAAAATGGCGTCGAGAACGGCGCGGTCTCCCATATTGCCGTCATAAAGCGGCACATCGTCGGGAACGGCTTGGCGGTGTCCATAAACGAGATTGTCGAGGACGACGACCTCCGCACCGTGTTCGCGAGCGTATTGAACGTAATGACTGCCGATATAACCGGCTCCGCCTGTGACAAGAATCATCGTGGTTTAATCCGCAGGGGCAGAAGAGAGGCAATCGGTGTCCTGTTCCC
>CAZPZP010000192.1:0-3778 GCA_964591025.1 uncultured Chthonomonadaceae bacterium | reverse complement strand
GTCCAAATGGCATGAACACCGTCACGCCAGCCGATCTTTTTGCCCTCATCGTAATCGCGCCCGCTGTAGGAGATCGGAACTTCATAGATGCGGTAGTGCTTTTTTGCGACTTTCGCGGTGATCTCCGGCTCGAAATCGAAGCGGTTGCTTTTGATGGTGATGCTCTTGAGAACGTCCGCCTTGAAGACTTTGTAGCAGACTTCCATATCCGTCAGGTTGAGATTGGTGAGCATATTTGACATCAGTGTCAGCAAGCCGTTGCCGAGCCGATGCCAGAAAAAATGAACGCGGTGCGCCCCGCCGCCGATAAAGCGACTGCCGAACACGACATCGGCGCGACCATCAAGAATCGGTGCAAGAAGCGTGTAATATTCACGCGGATCATATTCGAGATCAGCATCTTGGACAATCATAATGTCGCCGGTTGCGTGCTGAATGGCGGTGCGGAGTGCCGCGCCTTTGCCCTGATTCGCGGTGTGGTAGACGACCTTGACATCGGGAAATTTGCCTTCGATTTGATCGCGCAGAACGTCGCGGGTTCCATCTGTGGAGCCGTCATCAACCATCACGACTTCTTTTTTGATCTCGATATCGCGGACACGCCGCAGCAACTCCACAAGGGTATCACGCTCGTTGTAGACAGGAATCAGCACGGAGAGCGTGTAGTCTTTGGGAGGAGGACTGAGGCGCGAAAGTCGCTTTGTCGTCGGATCGTTGGCGATGTCTTGCGGCATCGGCTCCAAAGGCTGCGCTATTTGATATGTCGTCTTGGTTTGCACTTCCACCCTACTCCTCTTTCCCTTCTTGTCCTCATTCCAGCGAATAAATTTCTCTGTTTGGGAGGCGTATCCCCAATGAACACGGTGGAATGAATTCCTCCGATAGGGGCAACTGCGTTGCCGTGCGTCCTTCGGACGCCAATACAATATGATTGGATTGAATCTCTCTATAGTTTACCCGATATGTCTTACTCCCCTTACGCATTGGGGATTGAAAACCCCCGTCAGGACAAATCAAGCGTCTTGCAGACGCCCCATTCACTCGCAACAGAAAGATATTCGCGTCCGCAGGACGCCTGTTTTTTAGCCGGGTACGTTCTTGTATCCGGTGAATGCCTTATCTTCGGTCAAAAATAGGCGTTACGTGAGACTGCGCCGCCCCAAAGAGAGAATTCCGTAGGCGGTTGGGATCATCAAAATCGGGATCACCGTCGAAGAGTATCGCCCCAATGCGAGCAGGAGCGCGTAGGTGAACCATACGGTCAAAATTGGTGTGAAGATCAGCCAAATCGGACGCCCTTCGGCTTTGGCACGCGGAATCCCGATGAGAGTGAATGTCCATGAGAGGAGAGCAAGGGCGATAAGCAGAATTGCATTGTTCCTTTGCGCGACCAGATACCAGAACGAGAAGAGACCTTTAATGCACTTCCAGACAGTTTCCAGCGGCGCACCGAGCAGTTTGTCTTTGGCGGCTTTGGTGACAATCTCTTCCGTTTCGACCTCATCTTTTTCCCACACTTTGCCCTGCGCTTCGAACAGGCGGACTTCCATCAGATTGGCTTCATATTCGCCTTTGCCGTAAGGTTCAGATTGGAGCAGCATATATTCCGGTTTGAGATAGACAAAGCTGCGGATAAATTCCCCGCCCGCGTTGGAACTGACCAAAACCGTCTTGCCCATAACGGTTTTGTTGCGATATGTCCACGGCAGAACCGTGATCGCCATTCCCAAAAATATCATCGCGACGCAAAGTATCGGGCGGCTGTCGCTGCTGTCCACCGAACTTTTGCCCTCACGCTTGCGTTGCCGAAGGACGAGAAGCCAAACTATCGCGAAAACCGGCGGATACAAGAGAACGGACGCTTTGATCAGCATTGTCAAGCCCCCGCAAACGCCGAGCAGCAGACCGGACGCAGGATGCGGTCTGAGCGTAAATCGGACGGAAATATAAACCGTAAGCGCGAACAGAAACGCCAAAAAGTTTTCAACTTGAACGTCAGGAACATAGCGGAAAACCATTGGATGAAAGGCTGTTAAGACTGCTGCGAGTATGCCCGTCTTTCTGTTGTAGACGATACGCCCAATCTCGAACACAAAGAGACAGATGCCGCCCGCAAAGAGACATTGAATGATTTTAAGTGGAAACGTGCTGTTCGCGCCGAATTTATAAGTCAGGGCGATCAGGGCAGGATACAGCGGGGCGCGGCGCATTGTCGGCAGAACGCCGTCAAACGAAAAGCCGTTGCCGTCGGCGAGATTGCGCCCGACCTGTGCGAATTTGTAGATGTCTTCGCTGTACTTGATATGTGATTGCCGACTGGACACCCACACAATTACGAGGGCGACAAGAAATCCAAGCCCAAACGCCAGCAAGCGTCCGTACAGTAAAAGGCGGCGATCTGTTAGGTCGGAAGAGATAGATGGTCTGCTCATAACGTCTCGATAATTTTCACTCACGTTACGCACCGGAGGTTTTAAACCTCCGGTGCGTAACGTGAGATTTTCACATTCTGTGTCGTTCTATTATCGGCGAAACACAGACCAATCTCCTTCTTGTCACCGAATACAGGCAAAAAAACGGGGATCATAGGACAAAAAAGCAACCGGATACGGTGTGTACCCGGCTGTGGGAAAACGGGAACGTGCGTTTAGTGTGCGCCTGAGCCTTTGAGAACCGCCGGAACGGTGCGGATCAGAATACGAACGTCGTTTTTTAGGGACATGGTTTCGATATAGTCCAAATCCAACTGAACCCATCGCTCGAACGAGATATTGCTCCGCCCGCTGACTTGCCACAGACAGGTAATTCCCGGTTTCACGGCGAGGCGTCCGCGCTCGAAGGCGGTGTACTCTTCCACTTCACGCAGAACGGGAGGGCGCGGACCTACAACCGACATTTCGCCTTTGAGAACATTGAAGAACTGAGGCAGTTCGTCAACACTGAGTTTGCGAATGATGCTGCCGACGCGAGTCACACGCGGGTCGTTCTTGATCTTAAAAACAGGTCCGCTGGCTTCGTTGAGGTGCATCAACTGATCTTTTTTGGATTCCGCATCGGTACACATGGAGCGGAATTTGTAGCACCAGAAGAAGCGTCCTCCCTCCCCGACACGGACTTGCTTGAAGAAAACCGGTCCACGAGAGGTGATTTTGATAGCAATGGCGGTGATCAGCATAATCGGCAAAGCGATCAGCAGAAGGGCGCAGGAAACAACAACATCGAAGACGCGCTTGGCGGAGGCGTAAGAGACCTCTTTCACCGGAAACAGCGGGTCATGAAAATCAGTAGTAAAGCGTTCGATGGCGTATCCATCCTGTGTAGTTTGACCGGAAAGTTCGGGCAGACGATCCAACGTAATTGTGGAACGTCCTCGTTCCGACAGGGGGTTGATGGATTCGGTTCTGTCCCGTTCATTAGGTGTGACGATAAGCGTCGCATCGCGTCCTTGAAGCGTGTCCATCGTAATTCCGTCTCCTCGCTATCGGGCTTGATTGCATTCGTTGCCCGCAACGAATTCTCCACATAAAGTATGTTGTTGGGTCGGTGACGCTTCTACAAGAACAATAATTTTTATCACATATCGCGCCTCCGACTGTCGAGAGTTTTACCGGTGCGATGTGACCCAAGTCTCCTACTCTGCATAATGTGTGCCATTATAGGAAAAACATGATTAAGATTCTGTGAAATTTCTCAACAAATGCCGAAAGCCCGGTGACTGTGCAGAAATTATTCCGCATTTCCTCGCAAATGTGAGATGTTTTTGTGTGCTGGGTCATTA
>CAZPZP010000191.1:0-7037 GCA_964591025.1 uncultured Chthonomonadaceae bacterium | reverse complement strand
TCGAGATGGTCTTCTGATTCGCGACGAAGTGACGATTCTCCTCCCTATGATCACAGGCGGGGTGCGAATCCGAGGGCGATACTTCAGCACATTCTGAGAAAACTCTCAGACTCATCTCAGAATTTTTTCATTTATGTATGTCATTCTTACAGTGGAATATCGCGAGGGAAGACTTTCCCTTGCAGTCAATTTTCTAAAGAGGAACACGATATGCGACCCCTATCTACATCCAGCCGCCATGCTATGGCATCAACCGGGCTAACCGCTCTGGGATTGCTCGCTGCCGCATCGTGCCTTGCTGCGGAAGATGCCAAACCCGCTGCAAACCCACAGCAGCCCCCCACGAACCAGCAACCCACCACAGCGCAGCCACCGCCAACAACTGACACCGCGCCGCTCTATGTTCGCTCCCGGCGTCTTTCGGATGCAGATTTGGCAAAGAAACGCGAAGGAATATTCTTCACGGGTCTTCCTGAATTCACCTCCGACCCCGTGGCAGGACAGGGTTTCGGTTTACGCGCAAATATCTACTGGAATGGTCGCCGCACCGATCCTCTCTTTGCCTACACTCCCTACCGCGCCAAACTGACGATGAACGCGCAGGTCACATCGGGAGACGCACGCGAACTCACACTTTCTTACGATATGCCTTATGTGAAGGGATCGCGTTGGCGGCTAAAAGTAGACGGCAAGGCACGAGAAGACCCTACGAATCTCTATTTTGGTCTCACGCAGGAAACGCTCAATCCGCTCCGCCTTCCGACAACTCCTGCGGGCGGTCCCACGTATGATACCTTCTCACAATTCGAGACGGCACGCAAGACGCTTCGCCCCGGCGGACCGGGCGAGGCGGCGTTCGTCACCGATTCGCTTTCAAACCGCTTCCGTGACGCGGAATTGATGCTCAATGTCAAAGCCGACTACGCGATAGGCGACGGCAAATGGCGTGTGTTGGGCGGCTACGAGTATCAGCGGCTCAGTTATGCCACCTTTGGCGGGCGGCAAGCCAGTGCCGTTGATCCGGTCACAGGGGCTTCGACCACTGCACCCAACGGCATTCCCCTTCTGGATCGCGACGTAGCAAATCGGGGATTGAATGGATTGCAAGGCGGAGTCGTCTCCATTCTCCAGCAAGCACTGATCTATGATACACGCGACTTTGAGCCTGACCCGACACGCGGCGTCTATTTTGAAATTGCCAACGAACTGTCCCTTCCCGCCATCGGTTCGCAGTTTCTTTTCGATAAGCTCTTCCTACAAGCGCGGGTATACAAAAAGCTGCCGTTCGGTCCGCGCACCGTGTTTGCCGCCCGGATCGGCGCAGGCAATATTTTTGGCGATAATGCCCCCTTCTTCGAGTTCCAGGATCAGTGGAGTCCCGATGGCAGTATCAACGCTTTGGGCGGGGCGCGTTCGCTCCGTGGGTATGTTGCCAATCGCTTCCTTGGGCGGGCGGTAGCGTTTGCTAATGCCGAGCTTCGGGTGCGGCTTGGTGAAAAAGTCATTGCAGGACAGCGTTTCGGACTCAATGTTGTGCCGTTCGTAGATGTAGGAACCGTGCGCGATCAATGGGCAAAACTCAATCTCGATAAACTGCGCTGGTCTTATGGTGTCGGTCTGCGATTGGCTTGGAATCAGTCCACGATCATCTCGTTCGACATCGGCAAATCGGGTGAGGGACAACTGATATTTCTGGGTATCGGTCAGCCGTTCTAAAAGACAGGCGTATAATAAAGCATGAAACTGCTAATTGTGGAAGACGATCCCGGTCTCGTCAAAGTGCTGTGCAAAGCCATAACCGAAGCGGGATACAGCGTATACGCCGTTTTGGATGGCGCAGAGGCATTGTGCCTCGTTTTGGTTGAGGATTTCGATCTGATACTACTTGACTTAATGCTGCCCGGTCTCGATGGTTTCGAGTTTTGCCGCAGAGCGCGGGCAGCGAAGGTCAAAACGCCTATTCTCATTCTCACAGCGCGTGACGCCACCAACGATAAAGTCGAAGGATTGGATGCAGGAGCGGACGATTATATTGTCAAACCGTTTCAGGTCGCAGAACTTCTGGCGCGGGTAAGGGCATTGTTGCGGCGGGGCGGGACTGTTGCGGGTGCAATCCTCTCGGTGGGTGATCTCACTCTCAACCCCGCAACCCGGGAAGCACGGCGACAAGACAAGACAATCTCCCTTTCAGCAACAGAGTACTCTCTTCTGGAATATCTGATGCGGAACGCGGGGCGGGTATTAACCCGTTCACTCATTGTGGAACACGTCTGGCAGTACGATTTTGATGGGAACGACAACGTACTGGATGTTTATATTCGTTATCTCCGCAACAAGATTGACAAAGGGTTTGCACGCCCCCTGATTCACACAGTGCGAGGAGTGGGTTTCCAAATGACTGACAAAGTTGGGGTAGACGCTTGATGCAGCTGTCCAGTCACTCTTATGTCCCTCCTTCTCTTCGGGCGCGGATTACCCTTGGTTTTACCGCGTCGTTCGCCGCATTCGTGCTTGTGGTCTGCATCACTGCCCTTCTTTGGGCGCGTCATGCGGCACAGATTGACGCGGAGGAGCGAGTACGTGCTGCCGCACGTCTCGTCAAACTTGAGTGGGAGGGAGATGCTGCTGAGAAGAGCGTTGCCCGTGCCTTTGAGGAAGCGCATGAAGATGCCCGTCTTGAAAACATCTCTGTCCTGATCATCGACAATGAGGGAAGCACATTGGGGGCAAGCCGCCATCCGTCTCCCCCTTGGCCCGACCCGCACCACGAATGGCTGATCGCTAAGGAACAGGCGAACAAAGCGACTATTGTTGCTGGCTTCAATCTCAGAGGAATGCAGACAGGACTTCGCCGACTGGCTCTGATTTTGCTGGTTCTCGGTCTCTTGCTGATAGGAGGCGCAGCAGCGTCGGCATGGATTCTGGTCGGGCGGACACTCCAACCCATTGATGCGCTCTCTGATCAAGCAGACTCAGCCTCCGCAAACCCGCTCCACGCCCGCCTTTCCTCTCCATCCGAAGACGCCGAGGTGAGACATTTGGTTGCCACCCTGAACGCTTTCCTGGAACGCTTGCGGGAGAACACCCGTGCGCGAGAACAGTTTTATGCTTCGGCGGCACACGAACTGCGAACGCCTCTTACTGTGCTGTCGGCGAGTATCGAAGTTGCTCTTTCCCGTCCGCGTGAGAACACAGAGTACCGCGAAACATTGGCAGACCTCCAATCTCAAACACGACGCCTCAGTAAACTCACGGAGGGACTGCTCACGCTCAACCGCCTCGATATGCTGAGGGAGACGGATGAGGACAAGGAAGTTATTGACCTTGCCGACCTCTGTACGCTTGCGATGAGATCACTCACTTCTATCACCTCCAAGCGGAACCTCACTTTTGAGACAGATTTCGACACGCCCTGTGCTGTCTTGGCTCCTCCTACATATCTCACCATTCTGATACGAAACCTCATTGAGAATGCCCTTCTGTATGCAACGGCTGGCAGCCGAGTATCAATCTCTTTGTGTCCTGTTCCTCGCGGCGTCCGGCTCCGCGTTTCCAACGACTATTCTGACAGAGAAAGCCTGGATTTCGCCCGGCTATTCGAGCCATTCTACCGGGCGGATGCCTCTCGTACACGGGAAACAGGCGGCAATGGACTGGGACTCGCCATCTGCAAAGCGATTGCTGACGCCAACGGCTGGCAGTTACTTCTCAACAAGACTGCGTTGGGTGTCGAGGCGGAAGTTCTCTTCTCTCCGATTGATGGCAACTTACGGGACGAATGACAGGTACATTCAAGAGCGTGAAAGGAAGATGGGAGGAAAGATTCTATGAGGGGAAGTCATGGTCTGAAATGGACAGACCGCGCCCAATGGTTACAGCACAGAACGGCTCTCATCTTGGAGCGGTTGAGTCTCGCTGCCCTTGCTGCTATCCTCTTCACGGGTGTGTTTGCGTGGCTCGCCTATTACGTCGCACACGGCAGTACCCGCCAACTCGACGAGACCCTCTTATCATTTTTCAGAGCCAACCAACCCGATTGGCTCCGTATGCCGCTTTTCACTGTGACATGGCTGGGCAACGGCACAACCCTAATTGCCGTGGTAGCTCTCTCCGTTGTCGGCTTTTGGCGAGTAGGGCGTCTCCGACCAGACGGGATCGTGATGCTGATTGCGGGGTTGGGCAGTTGGCTGCTCCTGGAAATTATCAAGTGGCTGTTCCATCGTCCACGCCCCGAATTGGGAGCATACGTGATGACAGGCTATTCCTTTCCCTCCGGTCACGCCTATCTTTCCCTGACCCTCTATAGTCTGCTGGCTCACCTGCTGAGTCGGGGAGCGTCCCGCAAGCGTCGGGGGTTATGCTTGGGAGTAGCAATCGCCGGGGCAATTCTCATTGGCAGCAGCCGGGTATTGCTGGGAGTGCATTATCCCTCTGACGTTGCCGCAGGATTTGCCGCCGCCATTCCGTGGCTTTGGGTGTGTTTGACCCTACCCCGCCTCTTTGCTCGAAAAAGCACACTGTCTCCTCTACTGAGCGAAAAGACCGACGAAGGGGGATCGGAGTGATAATAACCCAACTGCCCCAAGTTTGTACTGGCGCATTATGTCCTGCAAAGCAGTCGAGAAAGAAATTTAAAGTATCACGTATGATAAGGAGAAATTCAGGAGTAAAATGATGAGCGATGACTTGGAAACCGTGCAGGAAGCACGCCAACAAGGGAATGTCATAGCTGAAAGCATTCTGGTGAAACTAACAACGATTGAGCATTCCTCCCAAACCGTGTGGGCAAAACTGGTGGCAGCGGAAACAGCCACCGCGTCCGCACGGCAACACGAGCAATTTTGGTATGACCAAAGTCTCGCTCTCCTCAGCCGTTGCCAAACTCAGCCGGCTAAATGCCCTGAGATGACGCAGACCAGAGTCGCCGTTGAGCAGGAACATACCCGTAGGGTGCGCCAAATCGAAGAGGAATGTCACAGCTTGCGCCTACGGCTTGGCAGAGTGCCGGATTTTCAGGCTGCATCGTTTCGATCCCTATTTGTTAGGAACGGACAGATCACCACGGAGGTGTTCCATCTCTTTGGAACACTGGACATAGGAGAAGTAGGACGCTGCATCAGGATGCTACACACGCTTCGACAGGGAGAAGAAACGGTGGAGCATTTGCTGGACACAATGCCCTTGCACATTACACTCGGTCTGCCAGGAGAGGATGCTCCGCTTGCCGCACCAGGACGGTTTTTCTGCCTTTGGGAGGGGGAATTCGAATTCCCCCTCTCCGTACATCTTGTGCTTCCCATGGTCACCTATACTTCCCGCGATTGGGAAGCCCTTGCCTTTCAGGTAGGCGGCTCAATCTCCTCTGCCGAGGAAGCTTTTTGTGAGGAAGCAATGCTCACTACCATCACAACCATGGGGGAGGCCTGTCCTGTTCATGTTCCCGTGTTTCTCTCACCACCCGGTCAACGCGACCTTCGAGAGATGTCCCAGTTTTCTTTTTGTTTTGCCGCCGCCATGCTGATTGAGAGTGCCGCCAGCGAAGGAGGCGTTTTATGCGCGTGACTTTTCGGGGAACACGTGGTTCCATTACGGACAAACCGCCGTCCCGTCGTTATTCTAGTGCTTATGGAGATTTGAAAGGAACGAGACCGTTTTGAACATACTACAAATTCAGCTTATAGGCGCGATGTTGCTTGCCGCTCTTTGCTCTGCTGTGGGGAATGCATTGCTGAGCGTGGGGATGAAACAGGTGGGAAAAGGGGAATACACGGGGGTGTCATTCGCTTGGGCTGCCTTCACAAACGGCTATGCCATGAGCGGCACACTGATTTTGGGGATCTTTTTTAGTTTGTTTGCCTATGCTCTCTCAAAGGCAGAACTCAGTTATGTGCTTCCCGTCACCACATTGAGCTACGTCTTTGCGGCGTTCATTGCCAAAATAATCCTTCACGAACCCGTCTCGCCGATGCGGTGGCTGGGAACAGCGGTCATCATGATTGGGGTGGCAATTATTATCAAAAGTTCCTAAAGCGCGATGAGCCGCATGTTCTTTTTTGCGGAGTAACTAAGAGCATCATCAACGTCTTCTTGGGTCTGCCCGGCCATTCCAGAAGCCGTTGTCTTTCACTCCATCGCCGTCAAAGTCGTCCATGCGGGCAAGTTTCATCGGCTTGGTGTGACCGTCACAAAACGTTACGCTGACGAGGATTGAATGCCTCTCGAAAGGGATTGCACGACACTCTGGCGCGTTCGGCGTACTCACCCCGCTCCCACACTCGCTCTCGCCTACGTCTCCATAGAAGCCTGCTCCAGGTGTGCTGGGGCGGCTGCCGCGTGTCGACGGCAGAGGAGGGTCAATGGCATACTCGCCGCCATGAGCCGCGCTGTTGGTGCGACGAAGACCGTTTGAGTCGGCGATGGCAATGGTTTCAACAGGCACGGTGATCGTCGCGGGCGTGGCGGCATAGGGGAAACGCGAGTTCCCGAGATACTGATAGTTGTAGCCGTAACCGCTGTAGAACTTGTACGCGTCAAACGCCCAATTCCTGCTAAACTCCGAAGTGGCGGACGGGCAGGTGAAAATCGGCTCGTTTTTGACATAAGGGAAGACATAATCGCACCAGCGAGTGCGTGGCGTTTGCGTCCTGGGCGACGAATGCATTGGGTATGCCTGATGATCCTGAACGTACATCTCCACCGCAAGCACTAACTGTCTGGTGTTGGAGAGGCAGGTTGTCTGCCGCGCTTTCTCGCGAGCAGAGGAGAAAACAGGAAAAACAATCGCGGCAAGAATGGCGATAATGGCGATAAAAACAAGGAGTTCAATGAGCGTAAAGCCTGCCTGTTTTACGTTTTCACTTCGCATAATGACATTTCCTTCTGCTCTGTCTTCAGTACTTCATATTATTAGAATGAACCCTACGACGAGCACGAACAGGAGCGTTTACGCTCCCAGACAATAAAAAACCTTCAATGCCAGGGCGAACGCATCTAAATCTATCAATCACTCACCTTACGCACCGGGGGTTGAAAACCCC
>CAZPZP010000190.1:2578-7051 GCA_964591025.1 uncultured Chthonomonadaceae bacterium | reverse complement strand
CCGCTGGGGGCATTCCGCCGTGCCGTGCTTCGCACTCAAAAGCCATTGCGGTTTTGTTCAGTGTTCTTTAAGTCAACGGCAGAAAAAAAGAATCTTTTGCGAATCTTTCCCGAAACCCTTGACAACTACATTTAGGGGGACTATACTAAGCGAGTTCGCACATATAGCGGAAATTTCCAACTGAAAACACTATGTACAGTGTTTTCCCTTTTTGATATAGTGGAGCGTTGTCGGCATGAAATGCCCGTTTTGCGGAACTCAAAACAAGGATCGCGTCCTTGAGACACGCACGCTCAACGATGGGATCATCATCAAACGGCGGCGCGAATGCGAATTCTGCAAGCGGCGGTTCACCACCGTGGAGGAGATCGAGGAGTTGCAGCTGTTCGTCGTCAAAAGCGACGGGCGGCGTCAACCCTTTTCCCGCGCCAAAATCATCGAAGGAATGCGGCTTGCCTGCAAAGGTCGTCCCGTCTCCGAAGAGATGCTCGCAGAGGCGGCGGAAGACATCGAACGCAAACTGTTCAACCGCCTCGAAAAAGAAGTGCCGTCAACCGAAGTCGGCGAACTGGTGATGGAGAGCCTCAAAGCCCTCGATCAAGTTGCCTATGTGCGATTCGCGTCCGTCTATCGTCAGTTCGAGGACGCGACCCAATTCAAGGAAATCGTCAATATGCTGCGCCGCCAATCGCCGCGCAAATCCTGACAGGAGCATTCATGCCGCCCTCTTCCCCCAAATTCATTGCCGATTCCGAATTTTATCTCAGTGCGTTGGACACCGCGCTGTTCGCCGCTTCGCCCCGCGCCGACTTAGTCGCAGACCCGTTTCTGTACTCTGGGCGAGATCGCAAACTGTTCTGCGCCCCTATCGTATTCAATGATATACCCGATCACGATTTCCGCGATCCGCGCAACGTGATTCGAATGTCCCAATTAGCAGGAGGAACCAAGAGTTGATCCCCGATTCGCCTCAGCAAACCGATATGACCTCAGTCATCAACCCGACGGACGCCGACAGCACCGGAACCGCCGTTGTGAATAATTTCGATACGACTACCAAAGCCGCGCACACTAAAACCAACGGCAATGGCAAGGAGAATGGGCGCGTGAAAGTGTCTGGAACCGACAAACCAAGCGCACGCGGCGCGGACGCCACTGGCTTGAAAATCAATCGCTACTTCACCAAGACGGGCGAAGATGTCTATGATACCGTCGAATGGGAACAACGCGACGCCGTGATCTCCAACGAGCGCGGCGAAAAAGTCTTCGAGCAAACGGGCGTCGAAATTCCCAAGTCGTGGACACAACTCGCCACCAATGTTGTCGTCTCGAAATACTTTCGGGGGCATATCGGCACGCCGCAGCGCGAAAAAAGTGTGCGTCAACTCATCGGGCGCGTCGCGGATACGATGGCGGATTGGGGGCGCAACATGGATTATTTTGCCTCCGAAACCGACGCCAAAGCCTTCCAAGACGAACTGACTCACCTGCTTCTGCACCAAAAAGGCGCGTTCAACTCGCCGGTTTGGTTCAATGTTGGCTTGCCCGATAATCCGCGCCCTCAGAGCAGTGCTTGCTTTATCAACAGCGTGGACGATACAATGGAGTCGATCCTGACCCTCGCCAAGACCGAAGGGATGCTGTTCAAGTTCGGCAGTGGAACCGGCACGAACCTTTCGACTATTCGCGGCAGTCGCGAACATCTCAATGGCGGCGGCACTGCCTCCGGTCCGCTCTCCTTTATGCGCGGTTACGATCAGTTCGCGGCTGCCATCAAAAGTGGAGGGAAAACCCGGCGCGCAGCAAAAATGGTCATCCTCAACATTGATCACCCTGATATTGTAGATTTCATCGAAAGCAAAGCCAAAGAGGAAAAAAAGGCGTGGGCATTGATTGACGCGGGTTACAGCGGCGCGTTCAATGTTCAAGGCGGCGCGTATGACAGCGTGCAGTACCAAAACGGCAACCACTCCATCCGTGTCACCGACGAATATATGAAGGCAGTCGAAAACGACGGCGATTGGAGTACCCGCTCGGTTCTCGGCGATGAGGTAGTCAATACCTACAAAGCCCGCGACCTGATGAGCAAAATCGCGCAGAGTGCGTGGGTTTGTGGCGATCCCGGAATGCAGTACGATACGACGATCAACACTTGGCATACCTGCAAGAATACAGACCGCATTCACGCTTCGAATCCGTGCTGTTTTGTAGGTGAAACGCTCGTAGAGACAACGGCAGGACGAATCCGCTTCGATGAATTGGAACGCCTCTCATCAACGGGGGCAAGTTTGCCCTACGCTCTGTCTTATGACATCAAAACTGACCAACACGTGATCCGTCCCATCGCGAAAGCATGGATTGCGGGAGAAACAGCGCGGCTTGTCGAGATTACAACAGAGCAAGGCATTGTTTTGCTTTGTACGCCGGAACATCGCTTTTTGACGTATGCGGGTGAATATATCGAAGCGGCAAATCTCGCAGTCGGTACTCGTCTCCGAACGAAAACACCGGCAGACCGTATGCTTCAAGCAAAAGGCAAACAAGCCCGTCAGTCGTCGCTCGTGAATGACGCAGTTGTGACAATCAAACAAATTACGCTTGACTCGCCTGTCAAAGTGTATGATCTTGAAGTCGAAGATGTCCACAATCTCAGTGTCACAAACGCGAATGCAGATGCCAAGCACAGTCTCGTGGTGAGCAATTCGGAATATATGTTCCTTAACGACAGCGCGTGTAACCTTGCCTCACTGAACCTGATGAAGTTCCGGCGTGCCGATGGCGAGTTCGACAGTGAATCGTTCTCTCATGCGTGCCGAATCTTCCTTACGGCGCAAGAGATTATCGTTGACAATGCGTCTTACCCAACTCCGCGTATCGGCGAAAACAGTCACGATTACCGCCCGCTCGGTTTGGGATATGCCAATCTCGGTGCGCTTCTCATGGCGCGAGGTGTTCCTTACGACAGTTCCGAAGGATTCGCCTATGCCGGAGCCATCACCGCACTGATGACCGGAACCGCCTATGATCAATCGAGCATCATCGCTCGCGATCACGGTTGGACGTTCACCGGCTATGCCAGAAACCGCGACTCGTTCCTCGACGTGATGCGGATGCACCGCGACGCCATCAACGAGATTGACAGCACGCTGATTCCCGCCGATCTGCTCCAAGCCGCTCGTCAGTCATGGGACGATACAGTCAACAACGGCGAAAAATATGGCTTCCGTAATGCTCAAGCCACTGTTTTGGCTCCAACCGGGACAATCGGCTTCCTGATGGATTGCGATACAACCGGAATAGAGCCAGATATTGCCATCGTCAAGTACAAGAGTCTGGTCGGCGGCGGAATGCTCAAGATCGTCAATAACACGGTTCCCGAAGCTCTGACTCGACTCGGCTATAGCGACACGGAGCGCGACGAAATCATCGCGTATATTGACGCCAACGATACCATCGAAGGCGCACCGTTCCTCAAGGATGATCATCTGCCGGTCTTCGACTGCGCCTTCAAGCCCAACAACGGAACCCGCTCGATCCATTATATGGGGCATCTCCGTATGATGGCGGCTGCCCAGCCGTTTATCAGTGGTGCAATTAGCAAAACGGTCAATATGCCGACGGAAGCGACACCGGACGAGATCGCCCGCACCTACAGCGAAGGTTGGAAACTCGGACTGAAAGCCATCGCCATCTACCGCGACGGTTCCAAGCGCACACAGCCGCTCCAAACCAAGCGGTTCGAGGACGAAACAGCGGAAGTCACGGCGGAAATCCCGGCTCCTGTCGTTGTCTCTGCGCCCGAAGTGCGCCGCCCGATGCGCCGCAAACTGCCCGATGAGCGACTGAGTATCACGCACAAGTTCAGTATCGCCGGACATGAGGGCTATATCACCGTTGGAATGTACGAGGACGGCACGCCCGGCGAAATCTTCCTGACGATGAGCAAAGAGGGTTCGACGATCTCCGGCTTGATGGACTCGTTTGCAACCGCCATTTCGCTCGCCTTGCAGTACGGCGTGCCGCTCCAAACGCTGGTGGATAAGTTCTCGCACAGCCGATTCGAGCCATCCGGCGTGACAAACAACCCGGATGTGCGATTTGCTAAATCGATCATGGACTATATTTTCCGCTGGCTCGGCGTCAAGTTCCTCAACAAAACGCCCCAAGCGGAACCGTCCCTCTCAAACGGCGATCAAAACGGCATTAACTCTGCCGCCGCAAATCTCTTAGCAAGCCCGGTCAACGTCCCGAACTTGTCTCTCGCCACGATGGACAAACAGGGAACCATCTCCCTCGCCGACCATGAGCGCGAGACGTTCCAAAATCAATCCGACGCGCCCATCTGCACCGAATGCGGAAGCCTGATGGTTCGCAACGGAGCCTGCTTCAAATGCCTAAATTGCGGCTCCGTCTTCGGCTGCTCATAAAAAAACAGAAGAGGAAATATGAACCACGGAGAACACGGCGGACACG
>CAZPZP010000190.1:0-2478 GCA_964591025.1 uncultured Chthonomonadaceae bacterium | reverse complement strand
ACACGAAAAGGACGAAGATCAATTCCAAACAATACAATGCAAACAGTTCAGAAATCTCCTCTTGAATTGTCCTTGTGTTCCCTGTGGTTTTCTTGGATTTCTCCGTGTCCGCCGTGTTCTCCGTGGTTCATATTTCCTCTTTTTCGTAATTGGGAGGTACGGAAATGCTCAAGGTCGTGGATGTGCATCCTGCCGCCGATGTGTGCGGGGAATATGTCGTTCTGCAAAATCAGGGACTGGTTTCGGTGACACTGCGCGGGTGGGCGTTGTGTACCGAAGCGTTTCTGACCGGTGATATGACGCAGATTGCCGACGAACTGTATATTTTTCGTGACGAAATTGCCGTCAAGCCCTATACCAAAGTCGTATTGTTCTCTGGAGAGGGCGACGACTGCTGGGTTCCGACAACCGACGGACGCCTCGCCTATTGCGCCTATTGGAACCGTTCGCGCCGCATTTGGTCGGACGCAAAACGGGTTCATCTTCTTCATCTTGCCAGTTCCCGCCCGGTTGTTGCAGACGCGCCTCAAAATGCGTTTGTGGCGGCAGTCGGGTAGATCACTTTAGAATCGAAACTTATGAACGACGAGAAACACGGCTTCCATTTGACCGGCGACTGGACAGAAAACAGCGACGGTGACGGCACACTTACGTTTGATTGGGGCGGCACGCTTGACTATGGCGTTCCCATTTCGTCGGGCGGCAAAGCAGGACGCTCTAATCCCGAAGAAATGCTCATCGCGGCGGTTGCGTCGTGCTACAGTATTACCCTTGCGTTGCTCGTCGAAAAACGACGCCTGATCCCTGCGCCTCGAATCGAGATAGAGGCAGACGGAGCGATGATTCGCAATCCTGACAGAACGCTCAAGTTCACGGCGATCACTCTGAAGCCCAAAATTTATGCGTCTGATTTCGACGCCGCGACACAGGAAAAGATCGTCGAGCTGGCGCACAAAGCCGAAGAGTATTGCGTGATTTCCAATGCTCTGCGCGGCAATGTCGAAATTACGGTTTCGCCGGAGATCATCTGAATGAAATATGAAAAATTTGCGCCGTTGGTTGTGGTTGGGCTGGTCGGTCTCGCCGCTCTTCCATTCGCTATGAATGGATGCAATCCGAAGCCCGTGGCAGAGAATGCGCCTGTGCCTGTCACTGCGAGTATCAAACCGGAAGTGGCACTATTCGAGCTGCCGACACCGACCGGCGAGAAAATCGCCCTCAAAGAGCTGCTTGCGAACAACAAAGCGGTTCTGCTCAATTTCTGGTTTCATGGTTGATCGGGATGCCATGAGGAGTTTCCTCATTTGCAGCATTTGTATTCCGAATACAAGGACAAAGGTTTTACGATTGTCGCGATCAACACCGACGACGACAAAAAGACGATCACGGATTATTATGAGAAGGAGAAGTTCGATCTCCCTACTGTCATGGGCAAGAACACTTCGACGATAAAAGACTACAAGGTGCGTTCGTGGCCCACCAACATTCTGCTGGATAGAAACGGCAAGGTGATTTTGCGTATGGAAGGGTTCAACGAGACACAAATTCAAGCCGAGATTGAAAAACTCCTTGCTTTGCCCTGATCGTTTTGGGGGCGAAGATAAGATATAATGAGAATGAAAAGCGCGACTGGAGAATTTTCCTGCCGCGCTTTTATTTTGCCTCACAAGGAGAAACAGAACTTATGCGTCCCAGAATTATCGCCGGAAACTGGAAAATGAACGGCACACGCATCGAATCCGAAGCCCTGATCGACTCGCTGCGTCCTCTGCTCAATCCCGTGGACAACGTCCATATCGTCGTTTGCCCGCCCTTTACGGCGTTGGCGCGGGTCAGCCGCCTGATCCAAGACACCGAGATCGAACTCGGTGGTCAAGATGTGTTTTGGAAGGACAAAGGCGCGTATACAGGATTTATCTCGCCCGCCATGCTTCTCGAAGTCGGCTGTTCCTATGTGATTGTCGGACATTCGGAGCGGCGCGGACGCTTCGGCGTGCCAGAACCGGACTTCGACGCGGAAATCCTGAAACAATTCGGTGACAATGACGAATCGGTCAATCGCAAACTCAAAACCGCCCTCGCCAACGACCTGCGCCCTATCTGCTGTGTCGGCGAAACCCTCACCGAACGCCAAGCCGGAAATACCGACGCGATAGTCGCCGCGCAAACCCAAGCGGCACTGCTCGAAGTGACTCCCGAACAGATTGCCACCGTGATTTTTGCCTACGAGCCTGTGTGGGCAATCGGAACCGGCGAAACCTGCGCCTCCGATGAAGCAGATCGGGTTTGCGGCGTTATTCGTCAAACCCTCGCCAAACTCTACTCGCCCGAACATTCCGAGCAAGTCGTCATCCAATACGGCGGTTCGGTCAAACCCGACAATGCCCGCGAACTGCTCGCCAAGCCCAATATTGACGGCGCACTCGTCGGCGGGGCAAGCCTCAAAGCGGCGGACTTTGCTGCCATCGTCGCCGCAGC
>CAZPZP010000189.1:0-7077 GCA_964591025.1 uncultured Chthonomonadaceae bacterium | reverse complement strand
TTAGAGCTTCATAGAGAGGTTTTAAGGAAGATAATGGTGTTGATGAAGGCATAAGTGTTGTCATTGGGGATTGCGTCCGTAGGACGCCTGTTTTTTAGACGGGTACGTTCTTGTACCCGGACAACAGCAGAGTTCCAATGCGGGTTTTGTTCCTGTACCCTGACAAATCTGAAGGAGAAAATACGATGAGCAACGCACTTTTAGAGCGAACCGAACACTGTACAGACGATATTGCCGCTCTCGACGCGCAATATATCATGCATACTTACAATCGTCAGCCCGTCGTGTTCGTGCGCGGCGACGGTCAATACCTCTATGACAGCAACGGCAAGGAATACCTCGACTTTTTGGCGGGGATTGCGGTTGTCGGGGTCGGGCATTGCCATCCCAAGTTGGCGCGGGCGATTGCCGAGCAGTCTGCAACCCTGATGCACGTCTCGAACCTGTTCCATAACCCATTGCAAGCCCGTCTCGCCGAAAAGTTGTGCCGCCTCAGCGAGATGGAGAAGGCGTTCTTTTGCAATTCAGGGGCGGAGGCGAACGAAGCGGCGATAAAAATAGCGCGGAAGTGGGGCAAACAGAAGCGGGGCAAGGACTGCCACGAGATAATCACGTTCAGCGGTTCGTTTCATGGGCGCACAATGGGCGCGTTATCGGCGACGGCGCAGCCGAAATACCAAGAAGCGTTTGCGCCGATGATTCCGGGCTTCCGATACTGCCAACTCAACGACCTGAACGCCCTCGATGACTTGATTTCGGAGCGTACTTGTGCGGTGATGATAGAGCCGATACAGGGCGAGTCGGGCATTAAGTTTGCGTCGGCGGAGTTCTTGGCAGGAGTTCGGGCGTTCTGCGGCGAGGCGGAAGTCTTGCTGATACTGGACGAGATTCAGTGCGGCATGGGACGCACGGGACAGTTTCTTGCGTCCCAAAGTTTGGGCATATCGGGCGATATTGTCACACTCGCAAAGGGTATCGCGGACGGTTTCCCGATGGGAGTTTGTCTGGCGCAGGGCGAGGCGGCGAATGTGCTGGTTCCGGGCGATCATGGCTCCACGTTCGCGGGTCAGCCATTGGCGTGCGCGGCGGCTTTGGCAACGCTGGATATAATGTCA
Source organism: uncultured Chthonomonadaceae bacterium (assembly GCA_964591025.1). Taxonomy (GTDB): domain Bacteria; phylum Armatimonadota; class Chthonomonadetes; order Chthonomonadales; family Chthonomonadaceae; genus CAZPZP01. Next base: position 5,962 of record CAZPZP010000189.1, on the reverse strand, counting down.
GAGGAAGATTTGATGGCGAACGCGGCGCATACGGGAGCGATTTTTCTCCATAATCTGCGCGGGTTGCAAGAGCAGTTCCCGGAGACGATTGCGGAAGTGCGGGGCTTGGGTCTCATGGTTGGCATGGAGTTTGCCTTACCAATCGCACGACTTGTGATGCAGGAAATGTTGGCGCAGGGGATTGTAATCAACGCGGTTGGAGACTCGATACTGCGGTTCGTGCCGCCTTTGGTGGTGACGGAGGCAGATTGCGGGCGCGTTGTAGAAACTTTGCGGGACATTGTGGCAGAATTATAGTCGAAACTTTACGATGAGGTAAGTGTAATGCGTACTCCTTATAGTTCAGGGGTTCAGCGTTTGCTTCAGAACGCGCAGAATGTGTCAGGAAAGTACAACCATCGGTTTGTTCATACGGAGTATTTGCTCCTCGCGTTGTTGAAAGACACCAACGGCGCGACGGAGCTGCTGCGTTCGATGAGGCGCGACGTGGTTTCGCTGCGGCGGAAGTGCGAGGCGAAATGTCATCGGGGCGAGCATCCGATGGAAGAGGCTCTGAAGCTGACAACGGGGGTTCAGAATGTCCTTGCCATCGCTCATGAGCAGGTACGCGCCCTCGGTCACAAGACGATGGATACGCGCCACGTTCTGATCGGGTTGATACTGGAAGACGAAGGTATTGGCGGCGAGATTTTGCGGCACGAAGGTTTGACTTCGGAGGCAATATTGTCGGCGATACACTCTTCCGGTTCAACGAAAACGCCGCAATTGGATCACGAATCGATGCAGCCTCCGACCCTTTGGAGGCGATTGTTGGGCGGGCGGTAACGGTTGATAGGAGAGATTTCATGAACAAAATTTCGGAGCATTGGCAGGAGTTGCATACGCGGTTCGCGTGCGGTGAGACGCTCACTGAAGAGGAGTTGGCGTTTTATCATGCGGAAGATGAGCGCATGGACGCCGAGGAGATGGAAGAGATGCATGAGTCTAATGAAAGGCAGATTGCGGAACTCCAACATCTGCGCCAAGAACTGCTTGCCGCCAAAAAAGAGAATCAGCAGTTGCAAGAACGAATTGAGCGCAGTCTTGAGCGTCTTGCGGCACGGGAGTCGGCACTTCCCGAACGTGACAAAGAGTTATTGGGGATCGGAGCATAATCGCTGGTGGCTCATCTGCTCCTGCAAGTTATTCGCCAACGATACGATTACCGTTGTGGCTATTGTGGCGTCTCCGAGATAGATACTGGCGGCGAACTGACTATCGATCACTATATTCCTTTTGCCCATGGCGGCACAGATGAGGAAGATAATCTGGTCTATGCCTGTCCACGCTGTAATGGTTATAAGTGGAAATTTCTACCGACAGAGGCACATCAAGCGATAGGGCAACGTATATTGCACCCCCTCAATGATAATCTGGCGGAACATTACCGCTTGGATGAAATTACAGGCGAGTTGATAGGTCTTACGGTGACAGGACGATTCCATATCACCCAGCTCAAGTTGAATCGTTCTCAACTGAAAGTTTGGCGCATTTGGAATCTTCTCGTCCGTGATAACTTTACTGAACTCAAATACTTGCGAGAACAAAGCCTACGACAAGCGGAACGAATAGAAAGACTGGAAAAGCAGATTCGAGGCGATATATCATAAGACGCAGTCCGGAAAGGGGCAAGTCATGTGGCAGCGATTTACAGAGCGAGCGCGACGGATTGTTTTCTTCGCGCAGGAAGAAGCAGCGCGTCTTGGTCAAAACTATGTTGAACCTGAGCAGTTGCTCTTAGGGCTTGTACGGGAAAACGACAGTGTGGCGTCACGTATTCTCGATAGGATGGGCGTTTCGCTCGGACTTATCCGGAGTCATGTTGAGCGGCAAGTCGAACGCGGCGATGGGCGGTTGGATCAGGATATGCAACTGACACCGAGGGCAAAGCGTGTGATCGACCTCGCTTACGACGAAGCCCGCCAACTCAATAACGATTACATCGGCACGGAGCATTTGTTACTCGGAATCATTCGCGAGGGCGAAGGATTGGCAGGGCGCGTACTGGCAAAATTGGGCGTGGAACTCGAACAAGTACGCCGTGAAGCCGTTCCCCTTCATGATAGCGAAAGACCAGTAAATCTTGCTCGCCCCTCCAAGACGATTGACGATATCGAAGCAGAACTCACAGAACGGGAGCAACAAAAATTACATGGTGAGGACAATCGTTACGTGGCAGTCCTCAAACTTCGCGAACTGATAGACACTGATCCAACAAAATGGCGGCGCAAAAATCTGCTGAGCCTCCTTGACGTATCGGCGGATCAGTTTCGAACTGTCTTGCAGGTTGCCGCTGGAATGAAAGCATTGGATCAGAAGCGGCAGCCGGGCATCGAATGGAAGTATCCGCGCACGCTCGGCATGATTTTCGAGAAGCCGTCCCTGCGAACACGAGTCAGTTTCGAGGCGAGCATGGTGCATCTCAAAGGTCACGCGATTTATCTCGCGCCGGGTGATGTCGGCTTGGGTCACCGTGAACCTGCGGAAGATGTCGCGGGCGTGTTGTCGCGCTGGGTGGACATCATCACAGCGCGGGTATTTGCCCATGAGACCGTCGAAGAACTCGCCGCACACTCGTCAAGCCCCGTCATCAACGCGCTTTCGGATCGCGAACATCCATTGCAAGCCTTCGCCGATCTCCTGACGCTTCAAGAACATAAAGGCGAACTCGGCAATACTCTCAAACTGGCGTATGTCGGCGACGGCAACAACGTCCTGCACGCGCTTTTGATCGCTTGTGCAAAATTGGGCGTTCATATCGCCGCCGCGTGTCCGTCTGGTTATGAGCCGAGCCGCGATTATGTCGCTGCCGCCCGAAATTTTGCAATCGAAACAGGCGCGACCATCGAAATCACCACTGATCCCGCGCAAGCCGTCGCCAACGCAGACGCCGTATATACCGATGTGTGGGCGAGCATGGGACAGGAAGCCGAAAAGGAAGCCCGTGCCATGATATTTGCGCCCTACCAGATCAACGCGGAACTGATGGCACACGCCAAACCCGACGCCATTGTTCTGCACTGCCTCCCGGCACATCGCGGCGAGGAAGTTTCGGCGGAAATGATGACGGCGCACAAAACCGTGATCCTCGACCAAGCGGAAAATCGGCTTCATACGCAAAAGGCACTGCTCGCGCTGATCGTCGGACTATGAAATACAAACCACAGAGTCACAGAGACACAGAGGATGCACAGAGAAACAAACAGAAATGATCTACGAAATCACACGAAAAGAGTACGAAATCAATCTCTCAACCTCTTTTCTTGAATTTCTCTGTGCATCCTCTGTGTCTCTGTGACTCTGTGGTTTGGGTGTTAAAATGAGAAGGAGAGAGTAAAAATGCGGAAGATAGTTTTGGTTTATTCGGGCGGGTTGGATACGTCGGTGTGTATCCCGCTGATGCGCGAAGAGTATGGATTTGATCATGTCATTACGGTGACGGTGGATGTCGGGCAGCCGGCAGAAGATATTCGTCAGGCGGAGGAACGCGCTCGGAATTTGGGGACGGAGCATTATACCGTTGACGCGAAAGCCGAGTTTGTCGAGGACTACTGCTGGGCGGCGGTGCGGGCAAACGGCGACTATCAAGGCTATCCGATCAGCACCAGTATTGCCAGACCGTTGATTGCGATCAAGGCAGTCGAAAAGGCGCAGGAGTTGGGTGCGACTTCGTTTGGACATGGCTGTACGGGGAAGGGCAATGATCAGTTTCGGATCGAGTATGTGATGCGAACCCTGATGCCCGACGCCGAGATTATTGCACCAATGCGCGAAGGACGACTCATGCCCGACGGAAGCCGCTCGCCATGGACACGCACGGAAGAGATCGATTATGGCAATAATCATGGCTTGAATATCTCGCATACGAAAGACAAAATTTGGAGCATTGACGAGAACATTTGGGGGCGCAGCATCGAAGGCGGGCGATTGGAAGAGCCGAATTATGAGCCGCCGGAGGAGATTTTCCAATGGACGAAGAGTATTGCTGATGCCAATGATCAGCCGCGAACTTTGACCGTTGGATTTGAGAACGGCGTTCCGGTGAGTTTGGACGGGCAGAAATATACGCCGCTGGATTTGGTGATAGAAGTACATAAGATCGCAGGTGAGAACGGCGTCGGGCGCGTGGATGTGATGGAAGATCGGATGCTTGGCTTGAAAGTCCGCGAAAATTACGAGTGTCCTGCGGCTGTAGTTTTGCTGATGGCGCATAAGGCGTTGGAGGCGTTGGTTTGTACGCAAAGCGAGCGAAAATTCAAGGGGAGCGTGGATCAGGAGTGGGGCGAACTCGCGTATAAGGGCTTGTGGTTCGATCCGCTCAAAGATGCCCTCGAAGCGTTTATCGGGAAGGTTTCGGAGCGCGTGACGGGAACGGTCACACTGCGGTTGTTCAAGGGAAGCCTGACGGTGACGGGGCGGCAGAGTGAATACGCGCTTTATAATGAAGATTTGGCGTCGTTCGACAGCAAGACATTCGATCAATCGGAGTCGCTCGGCATGGTCAAGATTCACGGGCTACAATCGCGAATGTACTGGCGGCTAAAAAACCAAAAATGAGCGAAAATTCTTCTCAAAACACGCCGTCTGCTCCCGCAAAATTGTGGGGCGGGCGGTTCGATGCGCCGACAGATGCACTGATCGAGCGACTCAATAATTCTCTCGTTTTCGACGGTAGGCTGTGGCGGCAGGACATTGAGGGCAGTATCGCTCATGCGACGATGCTCGGCAAAACAGGTATTCTCACGCCAGACGAAGCGGCGCAGATTGTCGCGGGTTTAGAGGCGTTGCGCGGCGATTTAGCGCAGGGCGTAGTCATTTTGCCACCCGACGCCGAAGATGTTCATACTGCCGTCGAGGTTTTGCTCAAAGAGCGAATCGGAGCGGTTGCGGGCAAACTGCATACGGCACGCAGTCGCAACGATCAGGTCTGTACCGATATTCGGCTCTATTTGCGCGATGAATGCGACAATTTGAACACGAAGCTCGCCGTATTTCAGCAGACAATTTTAGAGGTTTCGGCACAGCATTTCGACACGATTCTGCCGGGATGCACGCACTTGCAGCACGCGCAGCCGATTGTTTTGGCGCATCATTTGCTTGCCTATTATTGGATGCTGGAGCGGGATCGCGAACGGCTAAACGATACACGCAAACGCATTAACCGTTCGCCGCTCGGCGCGGGAGCGTTGGCAGGAACAGGCTTCCCGATTGATCGCGGCATGACAGCAGAACTTTTGGGGTTCGAGAGCGTTTTGCCAAACAGTTTGGACGCGGTTTCGGATCGGGATTTCGCCATCGAATTTCTTTCTTTTGCGGCGATTACGATGATGCACCTGTCACGATTGGCGGAAGAGATCATTTTGTGGAACAGCCCTGAATACGGTTTCGTGCTTTTAGACGACGGCGTGACGACGGGCAGCAGCATCATGCCGCAAAAGAAAAATCCCGATGTGGCAGAGTTGGCGCGGGGCAAAACGGGGCGCGTTTATGGCGATTTGATGAGCCTACTAACGCTGATGAAGGGTTTGCCGCTTGCGTACAATAAAGATATGCAGGAAGACAAAGAGCCATTGTTCGACGCGGTTGATACCCTGCATTTGGTCGTTCCTGCCATGCAGAAAACGCTGGCGACGGCGCAATTCCGCACCGAACGCATGAAGAGGGCGACTGCGGGAGATTTCTCGACGGCGACGGATTTAGCGGATTATTTGGCAGGTCAGGGATTGCCGTTCCGAGAGGCGCATGAGATTGTGGGACGAGTCGTGCGGTATTGTATCGAAAAGAAAATTGGCTTGGAGCAGTTGGACTCGGATTCGCTTGCTGAGTTTTCTCCACTCCTGCGCGAAAATCCCGATGCTGCGCTCGCCGTTCTGACCGTCGAAGCGTGCGTTGCGGCACGAAACTCCGAAGGCGGCACTGCCCC
>CAZPZP010000188.1:0-7098 GCA_964591025.1 uncultured Chthonomonadaceae bacterium | reverse complement strand
AAATTATCAATTTGGTATCGTGAAAGTGAGCGCGAACACGAGGCAGGGCATCAATGAGAACCTGTGCGCCTTTTTCGGGAACGCCGCGCCCGACAAACATCAGGATTTTCTCATTGGGAGCCGAATAGTTGTCGCGGAACTGCTGGCGTTCTTCGGGCGAAAACTCGAAATCGAACTTTGCCGCGTTGATGCCGTTATAAATCACATCCATTTTGTCCCACGGCGTATACAGGGCTTTTTCGACTTCGTGCTGCATGAAATTCGAGCAGACAATCACGCGCCACGCCTCGGTACAGAGTTGGGTTTCAATGCCGTTGATATAGCGTTGAATGTCGTTCGAGATGCCTTTATTGCGCCCATATTCGGTTGCATGAATGGTGGCAACGAGCGGCAATTTGTAGGTGTGCTTGAGGCGAATGGCAGCAAAATAGGTCAGCCAATCGTGTGCGTGCAGAATGATGCCGTCTTTTTCTTTAAGTTTTTTGGGGTCTTGGCGTGCGCCGCCGGCGCGTTTGGGTTTGAGCCATTCGCGGAGAATGGCGTCGGCACGGTCGTGCATGGCGGCATTGAGTTGATGAACCCAATGGATGAAATCGCGGTGACCGCCGGGGGCGTCGTATGGGGCAACGCGGTGGACATGAACGCCGTCAATGATCTCTTCCGCCGCCGCCCCCGGATACTCGCAGGTGACAACATGGACTTCCATACCGGGACGCTTCATCATCGCCCACGCCAACTCTTCGACATGACGGGCGATTCCGCCCACAATTTTGGGAGGATATTCCCAACTCAACATCAGAACACGCACGTTTTCGCCTCCAAAACAGAAATCTTTACTGCGCTTGGCATTTCTACGCGCAGTCGCTCAGTTCCTGCTTTTTCGATAAAAGTTGGATAAAGTCGGGTATGGATCATATTCAGGGTGAGTTATCAGTTCGGGTACAGGAACATACGCGCCTCCCTCACCCCCAACCCCTCTTTTAATTCCCTCATTCTTCGGAGGAGAGGGGAGAAATCCGCAGAGGGCAAGGCAAGCCCTCGCCCCTACGACTCCCCCTCTGCCTGAACTTGTTCGGGAGAGGGGGTTGGGGGGTGAGGGAGTGTTCCTCCAGGATGCGAATCAATTTTAGGGCAGTCGGGTGTTGAAAACCCCCGTCTGGAAAAAACAAGCGTCTTTCAGACGTACACTCCCGAAACTCTTCGCGTCTGAAAGACGCTTGTCCTTTGTTGCTGGGGACTTTCAGTACCCGCACAACCTCTACTGCCCTAAATTTGATTCGCACCCGTTCCTCCAATGCAAGCAGGAATCTCCGCTTCGATTCGCGTATAAAAGGACTGTCAAATTCCCTTTCTGCCGCCGGAGACGCCCAAGCAATGCAGCCCGCCATTGATGCCTATTACGAAACCCTCAGCCGATATTCCTCTCTCGATGTGACACGCGAGCAATCAGTACGCCAAGCAATGCAAACCCTGCTTGCCGAGGCAGCCCGCGAATCGCGCTGGACGCTGGTTGCGGAAGAGCCGCTTCCCAACGGCAAACGCCCCGATGCGACTTTCTTCGACGACTATCGGATTCGGCGCGGCTATTGGGAAGCCAAAGATACCCATGATGACCTCGAAACGGAGATCGCAAAGAAGTTCGGTATCGGGTATCCGGCGGACAATATCCTGTTTGAAGATACACGCCGCGCCGTGCTGTATCAGGGACGCAACAACCGCTTTGAGTTTGATCTCACGCGCCCCAACGATTTACGGGACTGTATGCGGCAGTTTGTAAACTATGCCGCGCCCGATATTCAGGAGTTTTACAAGGCGGTAGATGAGTTCGCCCTGCGCCTTCCCGAACTGGCACGCGGGCTGAAAGATCGAATTGATACGGAACATACCCAGAATGCTGCTTTTCGGACGGCGTTCTCCGAGTTTCACGAACTGTGCCGCACCGCCCTTAATCCTCAAATTTCTATTGCCACTATCGAAGAAATGCTGATCCAGCATCTGCTTACCGAGCGATTGTTCCGCACGATTTTCGACAATTCCGACTTCACGCGCCGCAATGTGATCGCCAATGAGATTGAAAAGGTGATTTCTGCATTGACGAGCCGCGCTTTTAATCGGCAGGAGTTTTTGCGCCAACTGGATCGCTATTATCTCGCCATCGAAGCGAAAGGACAGGGCATCACGGAATGGAGCGAAAAGCAGGGGTTCCTCAATCGGGTGTATGAGCGGTTTTTTCAGGGCTATTCGGTGCGGCAAGCGGACACGCACGGGGTTGTCTATACCCCGCAGGAGATTGTAGGATTCATGTTGCGGAGTGTGGAGCATTTGCTGCAAACGGAGTTCGGGACGAGTTTCTCTGTATATTCCGCCAATTCTATCCGAGAATGAGCGAAGCGGGCATATTGCCGAGATGTATCTGAACTTTGCCTTTGCGTGGTTTGTCGTTGGAATTCCGCATATTCTGTTGAAATCCCTTAAGCCAGCGTTCTTCCATACCCTGTGATAAGGTTTCCGTATCAAGGCGAAAAATAACAACATCGCCTAAAACAAAAAGCGTCTTACGCCGCCGCGAGCGACGCCCCTCTTCTCTACCCTTCAAGACATACTTGGATGGGTCGCCTGAAAACTCGCTGTGCCATTTCTTGAAAGTCTGTTCAATGTCATTATAGAATGCAGGACCTTCAGCAACTATGAACCCAACGCTACCATGCTCGGCAATACACTCTTCAATAGCAAGGCTATCATTCAATATTGCCCACGGTTTACCGGAGTTGCTAACGTGTGCCTTGAAATCCCAAACGCAATCATTATGATAATCGAAACCAGAATTGCCGTAGGCTCCGCCGACTGTTCCGCCTAAGTGCATAGTCAAGAGATCGAACGCTTTCCATTGGAAGTACCAGCCAATCCATTCCATCTGCCGCCAATGTGTCGTCTCTGCCGCGTGCATCTCGGTAATACATTCCTTGCCGTCCCAATTTGTCGGAAGATTCGTCTTCAATATATCCTTGATTTTTATTGCTTCTTGTTCGCATTTGTTCATCGTCTTAATTTCTCGATTATTCATCATCTCGGTAAAATATGTCAGCAGCAGCGAAATAAATTTCTTTTGCTTCGCGACTCCATAGAGGTAACTGTCCAGTAATTTCATCCTCGATTCGTTGACGTGCAATAGCGCAATACTCTGCGCTAATGTCAATGCCAATATGACGCCGCTGATGATGTGCTGCCAAAACGCAAGTTGTGCCGCTGCCCGCAGTTGGGTCAAGCACAATATTGCCCGGTTCGGAGAAACAGAGGATCAAATCTTCTGCTAATTTGTCGGGATATGTGGCGGGATGTTGAAGTTTGAGTTTGTTACCCTCAGTATTGCTCGTGGCGTATCGCCAAACGGTTCCGCGACATTTCATTGCATTGACCTCTTTTGGCTCAATAGTCTTAAATCCGCCATTGGTCAGTCTGTCTGTGCCAGAGTAGGTACGTCCCGCGTGTTTGCTCGGAATCATAAGCGGCTCTTTATGAAAGGTATTGGGGCGTTTGCCCTTGAGAAAGATTAAGATATATTCATGGTCAACGCGAAACCTTTGTTTCCACCACGCGCCCGGATTTCCATCACGATAGTAGATACATTGCTCGAAAAGACGCCAACCGGCATTATCGCACCAATCCACTGTAAGGCGTGCGGTTGTCAAAGATTTTGCAAAATCTTTTGTGCCATCACCAATAACTACCGCACATATGCCCCCATCTTTTGTAACACGATAAAGCGATTTTCCCAGAGCCGAATAATCGAATTTCCAACCTTCTTTATAGTCTCTAATATTATCATACGGAGGACTAAAAACTGTGAGATGAATCGATTCACTTCGTATATGAGATAGTATTTGAAGGCAGTCACCTTGTATAATGGAGTCGAGATGGTAACGTGGTATGGAGGGTTCTTCACTTGCAAGCGGAGGCATATTCTCTTTCCTTTATTGTAGAATGCTTATCATAATACTTCGTGCGTCCTACAAAGTCAACATCAGAACACGCACGTTTTCGCCTCCAAAACAGAAATCTCTACTGCGCTTGGCATTTCTACGCGCAGTCGCTCAGTTCCTGCTTTCTTGGCTTCGCAATCGCGAGAATTTCGAGAATCGCTGTCGGATAGGTGCGGATTGAAGAAATTTGCATCTGTTTGGAATGTGCGATAACTTGTCGTTGTGATCTATCTTTGCGCTGACAGAACTGCTACTTCTTCCACTGCTGCCTCCACTGCCTGCGTTTGCAGGTTAATCTGTTTGACCGTCTGAGTGATCTCCTCGACGGCGGGCGAGGACAGTGAGGGAGTCGTCTGCATTCGTATCAGAGAGGATTGGGCAGAAGCAAAAGTCTGTTGAATGGCTTCCTGTTGCGCCATCACGCGCTGAAGGTTTTGTTCCATCGTTCGGGCATCTTCGAGGCGCGACTCGCACATTTGTAAACTCTGCTGTAGCGACTGCCGCGTCACGGTATCGTCCGTCTCGCCCAATTTCTGAATAAATCGAGCCTTATCCGCTTCCAGTACCATGGTCGAATGCTGCTCAACCGCTTCGGCAAGCCGCTGACGCTGTGTTTCCAACTGGCGGTTATTCACCAGCAATGTATTTAACTGGAGCAGAATATTCCGTGCCGTCTGCTCCTCCATTTTCCCCTGCAAAGCGGCGAGGAGTGCTGCTGTTTCGACATAGACGGATTCGGCAGGCGACAGGTTCATCAATGGGCGGGCAGCGAACAAAACCTCGGACGGCAGATGGGTGCGAAAACCGACCATCAGGTCTTTGCGGAGAGTGTGCCTGAAACTGACGCCAGAGAGAAGAACACTACCCCCAAACAGTCCGAACGCCAGCCAGGGCTGACTTGCCATTTGCGAGCCGATAAAAACGCAAGCGAATGCCGCCGCCAACGGTGCTAAGCTCAACCATCCCTCCCCCAGCCACCGGTGCTTCGAGATCACCGTGAGGAGTCGTTGCTGTTGCTCAGTGCGATGTTCCTGAAACTCTTTGCGGATTGTTGCCGGCGACACCATCGGCAAAGAGACGGTTTGCAGACACTCTGTAAACGCTGTCGCAACGGATGGTTCAAGATCATTCAGCCCCATTGCCATAATGTTTCTTCCTTTCGCTCTCTCCTCTTAGGTGGAACGTGTTGACTCAACGCCCCGTGCCAAATATTCGGAGACAAAAAAAGGGAATGAGGCTTGCGCCTCGCCCCTCCAAACTCACAGAATCTAAGCGCGGCGGTTGTTGCGCTTCGATTCCAGCAAACGCACTGCCGTTTCGCGGTCAGTGCAGAGATCGTGAACAATCGGCTGTTTCCACCCCATCGCCTGCCACTCCAACACCGAGCGAATCGCGTCAATTTTCGTCGCGCCGCCAGCAACGACAACGACCTTCGGAACCAGATACAACTGCTCGAACGTGATGGACAGCAAGCGATCATTGATCGCCTTGACATAGCCTTCTAATTCTTTGAGTTCTGCCGCAGGAATATATTTCCGAGCAGCAAGCGTGACAAAAATCCGGTTGCAGAGGTCACCAATAGCACAGTCGAATTGGCGCGAGCCATTGCCAGTGTACTTGCTAATCAACTCGATCATTTTGCTGAGTTCGGGCTGGAGATTGCCCATCATCGGCTCGTTCAGTCCGACAATAAAGCGGTGACCGGACTGCGCCCGCACTCCTCCAATTCCTACCAAAGCCAGCGTCGGAACACAAACATCGTCATCGCGCATCGGACCGCCGGGCGTGTTGCCCGCCGCCGCTTTCTCTTCCCAAACCGCCGGGGAAATCCAACGCCCCGCGCCCTCTTCGAGCCACTCCTGCACCATCTCCGCCGATTTGACCGCTACGGGCAGACTCAACCGAATCAACTGTGCATCGGGAAAGGAACGCGCCAGCCATGCCCCGCTAATATCGGCATCCATCGCACGGCGGGCATCTTGGCTTTCCATACTCCACACGGCGGCGGCGATATTTCCATTGAGCGAGACAACCTTGACGCCCCGCACATTGCGCTTATCGAAAATATGCTTGTTGAACAGACTTTCACACGCATAAAAGACCGCCCGCCCCGAAGACAACGCGATAATCTCATTTTGGCGCACAATAGTATCGAGATACTCGGCACACAACTGTCCCAATGCCTGATGGAGTCGGTCATCGGCAAGGGAATCTTCCAGTGTCTCGTCATGCCCCGACATATCGGCGACAATGGCGGATTGCAGCTCGAACGCGGCAATCAGTTCTCTTTCGAGACTGTCCACACGCGGCGGCTTGAAGGGCGCATTCTCGTCAATATGTACCCGTACAATGCCGGAGTCGAGGGCGAAGCGATAGAGACGCGAGACTGTGCTGGCATCAATATGTGTCAGTCCCGGCTCACCTTTTTGCAACTGATGCAAAATCTCTTTCTGTTCGAGGCGATCTACCAAGACCATTTTTGCAATGCGGGCTGCCAAGCGTCTGCGTTCATTAGGGTCGAGTGCAGGGCGGCGTCCGCGCCGCTTTTCTCCCGTTGTAGCCATAAGAAATGTTCCTTTCCAAACTGTGCGAAATTGTGTCTCGTTGCCCGCTTACAATCTTTTTCGTGCAAGCGGTGAAATCTGAGTATATTTTACCCGATTATCGCATCTATTATGCAATCCTATGAAAAAAAACGCAAGTGATAGCATTCTACGCCTGAGTCACGGTTCGCAAAGAGGGCAAGCAGAACTCTCAAGAATTTTATCGGTAGAGTTGACACGACTTCTGAAAATTTCCTCTTTTTTTTCGCGAATTGACGCAAAAAGCGTTGACAGAGTGAGCGAATGATGTTATAGTATGGGGGAAGGTATCCTTTTTTCTCGTCCTCAATTGTTTATGTCTTCAGGCTTGCGATTTGCGGCTTGAGGTCGCCCGACATCAAAGATGATGTCGGGCATCTTTTTTTGTGCCGGGAAAATGTCCTCGAAAATCGAATGCTCCGCCGTAGGTCATTAAGGAAGAGTAAAATCGTTGAACCGTTCCATTTGCCGTGTGGGGGGTTGGATGGCGTTGGGTTTCTGGATTTGGGCGTGATGAACGGCGTGGGGCAGACAAC
>CAZPZP010000187.1:0-7106 GCA_964591025.1 uncultured Chthonomonadaceae bacterium | reverse complement strand
TACCCGACTCTTGCAAGAGGTCTATTAGGTCATTGGATTGGCGTCCGAAGGACACACGGCGGAAAGCCCCCAGCGGAGGAATTCATTCCGCCGTCTCTGAATGGCTTCACTGTATTCGCATTGCCCAATGACCTAATCGCCCAATGACCCAACAGCAAGGCAGGTCAAGATGGAACGACGTACATTTCTGACAGGAGTTTTAGGCACGGCGGGACTTTCCCTGATGGCGGAAGCGTTCGGGCAAGCCATTGTTGCGCCATTCCAGAAAGACCCGATTGCTGTCCCAAAAGACGCGACTCTGCCAATCGTCTTGCCAATCACCTACTGGAACAGCATTCCGTTGGTCGAGGGAGCCGTTACGGGCGGCAATTCGGAACGGTTCGCGGCACATACGGGCTTGAACGCGGTCTGTGTGCCGAAAGAGACTTACACACGCCTCCAACTTCCTGCGACGAACAAGCCGATCCGCGTCAATGTTTTGGATACCGCGCTGACAGCAACCGAAGTGTTGATTCCGACAGTGAAGTTCGGCTTTGTCACGTTCAAAGAGATCAAAGCGGCACTGCTCGATGTGTTCGCGGTCTTGTCGGTACGTCCGCATCCCGACGCACCGACAGGCTGGCTCGGCACACCATTTCTCTCCGCGTTTCAAGCCACCTTCGATTTTCCCAAACGTGTGCTGATCTTGGAGTCGGCACAAGCCAATTTGCCGAAAGAGAAAGACACGATAACTCTGCCGCTTTCGGTGCGTGATGGGCGTCCATTTGTGCAGGTCTCGGTGGCGGGTGGGAAACCTTTTGCGGCACTGGTGGATACCGGAACGCTGGTTTCGCTGATCCCGACAGAGGCGGCACTCAAAGCACAGGCACGCCCTCTGCAAATCCTAACGGTGACCAAAAGCGGCAAAGAGGCACGCGCCGCCTTGACAACCATCTCGAAATTGGCGGTCGGCAAAATGGAGCGTTCCGATGTGCGTGTCCTCTTTTTCGCCGCCGATGCGCCGATGGAGTTCGACAAGAGTTTTGCGGTTCTCGGCATGGATTTTCTCCAGCACTACAAAGTCACGTTCAACTTCGCGAAACAGAAATTTTCCCTGACGTTGCCTCTGCCGGATATTCCACCCGATTCAGACGGTTGAGATCGATCATGAGATGTCTTTAGCACAACAATCTGTGGTTCGGATTGTTCTTTCGTTTTTGTTTCGTGTGTTTCGTGGATCAAGAATCCTTGCTTGATGAAGCCCATTGTCGGAGTCGCCAACGGCTACAGCACCATCACGCCCTGCAATCTGAGCCTCAATCTCCTCGCCAAACGCGCTGAAGTCGCTTTGTCTTGTGATATAATACGGTTGGAGGTGTAAAATGCCCACAACGGAAAATACTCTGACTCTTTCTCCTGCAATTTTGGCGCGTCTTCACAAAGCGGCTTCGCGGCGTGGTATGAAGATTGAGGCTTATGCAGAAAAATTGTTGGAGATAACTCTTGCCGTTGAAACACAACCTGATGCAGACGACAAACCGTACAGTGTGATGGATTTCTATGGTGTCGCTCCATCGGGACGTTCTGCCGCAGAGATAGATGCAGAAATCAACGCCCTGCGCGATGAATGGGACAGTTGAAAGATGACCACTGACGAAATTCTTGCCCGCGTCTCACGTATTGGATTGGATTCTTCTCCCATCATTTATCATGTCGAGAAGAATCCCGATTTTGCTTTACGCTGTCTCCCATTCTTTCGTGCGATTGATAATGGCACACTTGCAGGAGTCACTTCGACAATTTCTCTGTCTGAAACCCTTGTTCACCCGATACGAAACGCAGACGCGGCAAAAGCGAGTGCGTTTCGCAATTTGCTGTTATTCAGTCGGGGAATGACGACACTTCCGCTTACGGCAGAAATCGCGGAAACGGCGGCGCGGCTTCGGGCAGACTACAATCTCCGCACGCCTGATGCTGTCCAAATCGCAACCGCTCTCCATTCCAACTGCGACATTTTCCTGACCAACGATGACCGACTGAAACAGATTCGGGAGATTGAGATCGTCGTCGTTTCCGAACTGACTTGATACTCGCTTCACCTCGCCATAGTTTTTCTCTGTCCCATAGAACTGAACCGAATGGTAACTGTTCAGGGTTGCTGGAATTTTCGCTCAAAAACGCCTTGCGGCTCTCTGCTCCACTCTCGAAGGAGAAAGTCAGAGGGCAGTTTTGGCAGTTTACTACTACAACCCTAAACTGTTACCCCAGAACAGAAGGCAGAGAATACGGCGTTCTCCTCGGTGTGTGTTCGTGTGGAACACACGATTCGTCGTATCAAGGCATTTCGGATTGTTCGGGATGAGTACCGTCTGGCAACGGGTTTGTTTGCTCGGAATTGTCGTTGTGTGGTGGGTCTGGTTCAATTGATCTCTCTAACGACACAACCTCCTTGTGTTTAGGTGGTAAAAACAGGCTTCTGGCAGGGCATTGTTGCGGGGGGAGTCTGTCTGCTTCCCCTTCGCGGTAGCCTGCCTCAAAATGGGTGAATCACTATTCGTCGGATTGTCTATTGGGCAATGCCAAACATGGCTGATTTGCGCGGAGGAATTCATTAGACCTCTTGCAAGAGTCCAGCAGAATAAATTCTTCAGACGGGGGCGTTCCGCCGTGCTTCGCACTCGATAGGGAGAGTGTCCGCAACCGTTTGGGATTGAGTGCGAAGCGCGGCACGGCGGAACCTCAAAAGTCAAAATCATACACGGAAATTGTGAGCAATCATTCGGTGCGGAGGGGCGTGACGCGCTTGGTTCCCGAAGGAACGAGAACGGGCGCATCTGAAATAGTGCCGATGAGAACGCGCAGGAGATTGGGTATCCATGAGTCGCGCTTGCCTGCTCCGTAGCCGATGGTAGTCAAGATAAAGGGCGGAAGCGGCGCAATGTGACCTTCGGGCGTGCGTTCGGCATATTCGGCGAGCAGAGCGGCTCCTGTCGGCGTGATGAGTTCCTTTTCGCGGGCATCGGGGCGAAGCGGAATGCCTTTTAATAACTCCAAAGTCGCGGGTGCGGGAACGGGCATCGTCCCATGAGCGCAGTCCACCCAACCGCGATTGAAGGGCAGAGGCGAACAGTACACCCGCTCGATTCCCAGCATCTCCAACCCGATACACGCCCCGACAATATCTACAATCGCGTCTATCGCTCCGACCTCGTGGAAATGGATCGTGTCGGGCGTCATGGCGTGGATTTTGGCTTCCGCGCACGCCAGATGCTGAAACGCGCCCATGGCACGCTCGCGAATCGTCTCCGAAACGCCGCTCTGCTCCAATATCTCCGCAATGTCTTTGAGGTGGCGTCCGTGTCCCTCGTCCTGAGCGGTCAACACGACATCCACATCTACGGCGGAGATTCCCTCTTTCACCACAACGCCCGTATGGAGTTCATAGCCGGGAACATTGAGTTTGGCTAATTCCGCCCGCCAAAGGTTCTCATCGAGTCCGGCTCCGAGCAAGGCTCCGAGGGTCATATCGCCGCTGATTCCACTGAAACAATCAAAATAGGCTATTCGCATGGGGTCTCTTTCTCTCTCATCAATTGGTAACCGGGTACAGGAACGT
The DNA here is from genome assembly GCA_964591025.1 of uncultured Chthonomonadaceae bacterium. GTDB lineage: Bacteria > Armatimonadota > Chthonomonadetes > Chthonomonadales > Chthonomonadaceae > CAZPZP01. Next base: position 3,511 of record CAZPZP010000187.1, on the reverse strand, counting down.
ACCCGGCAAAAGTACAGACGTCCTACGGGCGAACAGACTGCCACGTTTGCGCTTGTATCACAATATCTCTGAGTGCATAACCGCCAACCGAGTCTGCAATGTGACAATTTGCGCGTCCGCAGGACGTCTGTTTTTCAGGCGGGTACTTTCTTGTACCCGGACGCTCTCACTCATTCGCCATCGCCCTGTGTTTTTCCTTGCGTTGACTTTTGTTCGCCGTGTTGTGTAGAATGAGAAGTCATTTGAGTTTTTTGCCGAAGGAGTTTCGCCGCTATGTTGTCCGCTCTTCCGTTTCCGCGCATTTTGCTGGGACCCGGTCCCAGCAGTGTCACGCCCCGCGTTTTGGAGGCGTTGGGTCGCGCCCCGATTGGCTATCTCGATCCTGAACTGTTCACAATGCTCGATACCCTTCGCGCCAACCTACGAACCCTTTTCGGAACCCGAAACGCTTTTACCCTGCCCCTCACCGGAACCGGAATGGCAGGAATGGAATCGTGCCTCGTCAATCTCGTCGAAGCGGGCGATACCGTTGTGATCGGCGTCAACGGATTTTTTGGCGGGCGTATGGTCGAAATCTGCAACAGGCTTGGCGCAAACATCGTCACCGTCGAAGGCGAATGGGGCAAACCACTCGATGTGCAGAAGTTCGCCGACGCGCTGAAACCTCTCGATAACGTGAAATTGGTGGGAGCCGTCCATGCCGAAACTTCTACCGGCGTTCGGAACCCCGTCGCCGAAATCGCCGCCCTCGCACACGCAAAAGACGCGCTGTTCCTTGCCGACGCGGTCACATCACTCGGCGGAATTCCCGTAGAGGTAGACAAGAGCGGCATTGACGTTTGCTATTCGGCGACTCAGAAATGCGTGGGCGCACCGCCCGGATTGTCACCAATTACCGTGTCAGATCGCGCCCTCCAAACGGCATTGTCCCGCAAATCACCTGTTGCCAACTGGTATTATGACTGGAAACTCCTGCTTGCCTATTACGACGAACCGCACGCCTACCACCATACCGTTCCTGTCAATCTCTACTACGCGCTCCATGAGGCACTGCTGGAGATAATGGAGGAAGGACTTGAGACGCGATATGCTCGGCATCAAAGCGTCAGTGATCGGCTGATTGGCGGCATCGCCGAATTGGGAATGCTGCCATTCGCGGCGGAAGGTTCGCGTCTTCCAACCCTGAATTCTGTCACACTTCCGCCGAAAATTAGCGATGAGATCGTGGTTCGCAAACGTCTGCTGACGGAATTCGGAATCGAAATCGGCGGCGGTTTGGGCGCACTCAAGGGGCAAATTTGGCGTATAGGAACCATGGGCGCGTCGGCGTCCATTCGCAATGTGCTTTTATTACTCTCCGCGTTTCGCGACGTGCTGTAACTCTTTGACAGGACAACTCTCATGCCATTATTCGACACTGCCGAGGGCGAAGCCCCTTCCGGCTACAATCAACGCAGCGGAATCATCCGCGAAAGCGGGACGCGGCGTATCCTTTTCGGAATCATTGCCCTCACCGCGCTCTCTTTCGTCTACGCGAAAATCAACGACGCCTATTTGCTCAAAACCCGTTGGAAGCCACTCGTTGCCGATACGTCGGGATTGACCATCGTCGGAACCCTCGATTCGCGTGCCGACTACGACGCCAATATGTTTCAGATTGTCAACACCAACAAGATGACCCGCGTTCAACTGACCGAATTCGGCAAGAAGTCGATCTTTCCCGACATGGGCAATGACGGGGCGTTATTCCGCTCCAGTGTGTATGACACTATCTCCTATGCGCGGAAAGTGGACAGCGAAACGGCGTTCGCTATGCTCGAACCGTATCTCAAAATTGGGGTCGCACGAGCGATGAAACAGACACCGCCCACTCTCACGGAAACCACGCTGATCACTATCACGCGCCAGACCAAAGAGGGACAAAAAGAGGAACAGGCAGAACTCGGCAAATTGATCGCGAAATATGACGAGGACGCCCGCGCCGAAAAGAGCAGCAAGGACGACGAGAGCGAAGGGTTCGGAAGCGGAACCTCGCAGGAAGTCAAAGACGGTTTGATCCTGCCCGGTATCACAGTAGCGCGTTCGTGTCCCGTTGTCCTCACAGCACAGCATTTCACCGATGCCAGCATCGAAGAACAGCCTGAGAGTCTGCTCCAAAACGCGACGTACAAAATCCATCTCGGTTTGACGTCGGAGGGTCGCTCGCGCTTCTACCAATGGTCACGTGATCATGCGGGCGAAAATATGGTCTTTGTTTTGAACGGCGATATTTTGCTGGCAGGGCGCGTCAGCCAAACGCTCAATGTCAGCGATTGGACAATTGGACCTGTTTTCGATGGCGAATATGCTAAACGCCTCGCCGACTTCGTCAACAAGAAACCGATGGCTGTCACCGCGAAGTAAGAAGAGGAGAAAAGGAGAACACAGGGAACAGGACACTTCCACAACAAAGAAGCAAAGGACACAAAGACCAATTCAAGAAATTAAGTTCAGAATTGTTTTCGTGTGTTTTTCGTGGATCAGACTGGCATTGTCCCGTTCCCCGTTCCCTGTTCCCTGTTCCCTCTAATGGGTTGCCATGCGCGTCTTTCCGTATCGGCGGAACTGCGGCGATACCCGCGATGTTCGCTCAAACTGACCCACAACAACAGCGCGGAACCACCTCCCACAATCAAACCAAAAATCAAGTGCATTTTTTGCATCCATGGATCGCCCAGCGGATCGGGTGTTACCCGTGATGAATTGAGGTAAGAGTTTGCATATCCATAGGAATCAACATAGCGTGCTGACTCCGCCAGCATCTTCCCCGCCGTCTCCCACATGACATAGCACAAAAACGCATACAGAAACAGCGACACATAGCAGACCACAGTTGCCATGCGCCGATTGCTACTATAGCGCGAACATACCATTGCCACCAGAACATAAAATACCGTGGAAACGAGCAGATAGCCAACCATTTTGACTGTCCACCAGCCGGGCGTCAGAAACGCCATATAACTCGCATTATAGCCCGCCTTGACAATCAGCATGAGCAGTATCGCCGGAATTAGGGAAAGGGCAGTAAGCGAGGAAAGGAGCAGCGACGCGGCGAATTTGCCGGAAAACACCTGCCAGTTCGTGAGGCGTGTTAGATACAAATCCTGCCAAGTTTGCTGCTCGTACTCTTTGGCAAAAACGCCTGCAGTGAAAATCGGAACAATCAGTGGAAGAAGAAATTGCGGCAGCATCGCGAAGAAATCACTGTTCGACCCCGTAAACTGTGAAAAATAGCAGACAAGAAACGTAATGCACGCCCAGATCGCCAACGCCTGAATCGGCTTGCGGCGCACGATGCTCTGGCGCAGTTCATTGATAAAAACGGGATTGAGTTCCATGGGTGACTCCGGTCAATAGGAATAGTCAGGGAGAACCGCAACGGCTGCGGTGTAAATCATTGACGCAGATTGTTTCAGGACGGTTTCAGAATAGGTGATTGTGTCGTTGGGGTTCGGGTACAAAAACGTACCCG
>CAZPZP010000186.1:0-7130 GCA_964591025.1 uncultured Chthonomonadaceae bacterium | reverse complement strand
GGGAAAGTCGAAGTCGAAAATCTTGAGATTGCGTTTCCGGTGGGGATGCAGGGCGCGGAGTAGAACTCCAACCGTGTCGAAAGTCTCAAGACAAATGAGCAGAAGTTTCGACTTTCGCGGCGGGCTTGTCAGAAACGCTTGCACCGTGTACAATACACACAGCGCATTCATGGAAAGCGAGGTCTCTTTGCTATGTCTCAAACGGTCAGTCTGCGATTGCCCGAAGAATTGATCAATCGTTTGGATCGCTTCGCTCGCACCCTCGGCAACGGCGCAACCCGCACCCGTGCCGGAATGATTCTCCTTGATGAATCTCTGCGCGAAGAGGAATTTGCCGGAATCGAGTTTCGCAGTACGTCCATCGGGCGGCAGCCTTATGTCAAGCAGACGGGAATGGCGGTTTGGGAATTTATCTCGCTGGCGCAAGAGTTCGAGATGGATGCCGCACGCACCGCCGAGCATCTCCAATACCCCGCTGTGGCAGTGAAAACGGCTCTCAACTATTACGCCGCCTATCGTGACGAGATAGACCACGCCCTGCAAGACAACGAGATGGGAGAGGAACGACTGAAACGGCTATTTCCCGATCTGCACGTCGTGACCGTCCCGACATACAGCGCAGAGCAGGACTCCTGATGCTTGCCTTGCTTACCGATGCACACCTTTCGCCGAATGTGGCGGAGCAGATCAACGCAAGGCGACCCGACATCACCGTCTATAGTCTGCGGCATTGGCGCGAGGGAAGCCTGCTCCAAGCGGAAGATGCGGAGATTTTAGCCAGAGCGCGAACCGAGAATTTGACGCTGGTGACCTACGATCAGCGCACCATCGCGCCGCTTCTGACGCAGTGGGCAATGGAGGGACGCGAGCATAGCGGCGTGGTCTTTATCAGCAAAGCGAGCATTCTTCAATCGGATCGCGGCGGTCAGGTTCGCGCCCTGATCGCCCTTTACGATTCCATGCACACGCACGACTGGACAAACGCAGTTGCCTATCTCAAACCGGAACCATAGAGTGTCGGACAGTAGAATGCTCCCGCGCTCAGACTGTTTTTGAGAGCAGACAGAGAAACCCATGCCGAATTTTATCTCTGAAGACGACATCGAAAACGCCCTGATCGCTAAACTCACGACGACATTGGGCTGGCAAACCCTCAACGCCTATACCGTCAATCGTGACACACTCCCCGATGGCACGGGACGCGCCGACAAGTCCGAAGTGCTGCTGCTGGATCGCCTGCGTGCCGCCGCCCTGCGCCTTAATTCCCATTTGCCCGAAAGCGCGATTGATCTCGCCCTGTCGCAGTTCACGGATCGCCGCCTTGCTCAGTCCATCATCACCGCCAATGCCGAAATTGATTTCCTCTTGCGTGAGGGGATCGATGTCGAATACGCCAATCCGCAGGGCAGAACCGAACACGGCAAAGTCCGCCTCATTGATTTCGAGACACCAGACCGCAACGAATTTCTCGCCGTCACCCAGCTTTGGATCACAGGCGAAACCCACTGGCGGCGTCCCGATGTGCTGCTGTATGTCAACGGCATTCCGCTTGTGATGGTGGAACTCAAAAACTCCAACGTCAAACTCAAATCCGCCTACGACGACAATCTCACCAATTACAAGCACGACATCCCGCGTCTCTTCCACTTCAACGCCTTTGTCCTGCTCTCCAACGCCATCGAAACCCGTGTCGGCTCGATCTCTGCCGCGTGGGAGCATTTCTTTGCCTGGCTGCGCCCCGATGACGAGCGCGAGCGGGTGGAGCGCAAAGAGATTGCGGCGGCACACACCAGCATCGAACGCGCCGCAGCCGGTCTGTTCCGCCCGGATCGTCTGCTCGATTATCTCGAAAACTTCACCATTTTCTATCTCGAAACGCAGAAGATCATCGCCCAAAACCATCAATTTATTGGCGTGAATCGCACTCTCGAATCGCTCAAGGAGCGCAAAGCCAAAGAGGGCAAACTCGGCATCTTCTGGCATACTCAGGGCGCAGGCAAGTCGTTCTCCATGATCTTTCTCGTCCGCAAAGTGTTCCGCACTCTCGCGGGCAGTTATACCTTTGTCGTCATCACGGACCGCGAGGATTTGGACAGCCAAATCTACAAGAATTTCGTCCGTACCAAAACGGTTCTGGAAAGCGACGCCGCGCAACCGCAGAACTCCGAGAAACTGCGCGACTATCTGGGGCATAATAAGCGGATGGTGTTCTCCCTGATTCACAAATTCCGCTACGATAAGGGGAAGCAGTATCCCGTTCTCTCCGAGCGCGACGATATTATCGTGATTGTGGACGAGGCGCACCGCAGCCAGTACAAGGAACTCGCGGAGAATATGCGGGCGGGCTTGCCGAATGCCGCCTATCTCGCCTTTACCGGCACGCCCCTGCTCGGCGCAAGGCGGCTCACGCATGAATGGTTTGGCGACTATATCAGCGAATACAATTTCACCCAGTCCATCGAGGACGGCGCGACAGTTCCCCTCTTCTATCAGAAGCGCGTTCCCGAAGTGCAGCTCCAAAACGACGAACTGGACGAAGAGCTTGCCGAGATTTATGAGGACGAAAACCTCACGGACGCCCAGCAGCACAAACTGGAAACCAAATTCGCGCAAGAGGCATCGGTCATCCGCAACAACGACCGGCTGGACAAAATCGCCGCCGATATTGTCGCGCATTTCCCCGCTCGCGGCTATCTCGGCAAAGGCATGGTAATCTCCGTTGATAAATTCACGGCGGTACGGATGTACGACAAAGTCAAAGCCGAGTGGAAGAAAGCGCAAAACCAACTTCAAGGCAAATTCAACGCCGAAACTGACCCGGTGCGAAAGGTCGCTCTCAAAAAGCGGCTCGACTTCATGAAAGCAACCGAGATGGCGGTGGTCATCAGCGAAGAAGCCGATGAGATCGCCAAGTTTCAGACGCAGGGATTAGATATCAAGCCGCACCGTGACCGTCTGACCAAAGTGGACACCGACGGGCGTGACTATGAGGATCACTACAAGGACGAGACGCACCCGCTTCGGCTGGTGTTTGTTTGTGCGATGTGGCTGACGGGTTTCGATGTGCCGTCACTCTCCACGCTCTATCTCGACAAGCCGATGCGCGATCACACGCTGATGCAGGCGATTGCCCGCGCCAACCGCGTCTGCTCCTACGAAATCAACGGCATTATCAAGACAAACGGCGAAATTGTGGACTATTATGGCGTGTTCCGCAATATGAAGAAAGCCCTCGCCGCGTATGGCATGGGCGGTGACGCGCAATTGGATATGCCGGTGCAGCCCAAAGAGAATCTCATCGCCATGCTGGATGCCGCGATTGCTGAGGGCGTTGCGTTCTGCCTCAGCAAAGATGTCGTCCTCGAAACGGTGCTGGAAACCGAAAGCGTTTTCAAGAATGTCGCCGCATTCCATCAGTTCGCCGACATTTTGGTACAGAAAGACGAATGGCGGCAGGAACTCAACATTCACGAAAACGTGATTACCTCTCTCTATGAAGCGTGCAAGCCGGAGATATTCACTGTCGGCAAACGCCCTCTGGTTCCGGTCTTCGCCTATCTGCGTGGCGTGATGGACTCGTTGATGGAGCAGACCTCGCTCGACTCTGCCCGCCAGAAAGTGGCGGAACTGCTGGATCAGAGCATCACCGCCCAATCCGTGCGTGAAGAGTTGGGCGATTACGCGGCACTGCAAGGCAGCAAAATCTGGGACTTGAGCAAAACCGACTTTGCCAAGCTCAAAGAGGAGTTTCCTCAGCGGGCGTATCCTAATCTGGAGATTGCCGATTTACGCGGTTTTCTGGAAAAGAAACTCGCGCAAATGCTGGAGAAGAATGTCACACGCAAGCCGTTTGTCGAACGCCTTGCCGCCATTATCGCCAAATACAATGCGGGAGGTGCGGACACCGAGAACATCTTTGCGGAATTGCTTGATTATGCAGAGAGTTTGCACGCAGAAGATGAGCGGCACATTCGCGAAGGTCTGTCCGAAGTCGAATTAGAACTCTATGATCTGCTCAAAAAAGATCGTATGACTCAGGATGAAGAGATTCGGGTCAAGAACACCGCCCGCGCCCTGCTGAAGCGACTGAAAGAAGAACACCCGAAGGTTCTGGTACAGGACTGGTTTCGCAGTGAACAGAGCAGTGTCCGTGTCAAACAAGCGATGCGGGATGCTTTAGATGCAGCACTCCCCTCTTCCTATGACAAAACACTCTTCGATCTGAAACTGACTGCTGCTTATGAGCATATCTCACGCCGAGCAAGTGAGGGGGCTTTCTGGTACAGCATATAAGGTCGTCCTGTCTTCGAACCACCCCCGATAATCACGTCCGATAATGCTCAATGCCTTATTATAAAAGATGCAGATCAAAACTATTCAACATTTAAACAGTTCATATAGTTTATACCGTTCATATAGTTTATACCGTTCATATAGTTTATACCGTTCATATAGTTTATACCGTATGATTATTAAAAGCGTCAGAATTTTGCAGGCGATCCCATTCCCAAAAATCGAGGATTTCTTGTTGGAAGAATTCTCGCAGGCGTTCAGCCTCTCGTTCCGGTGCGTCAAATGCGTCCAGCAAACTCTGCCCAATCGGTCCTTCAGGACGAATTTTGCCTATACAGACCTTTGCCCGCAAATCAGCACGGTGCATTCGATAGCGTTTAAATTGCTCTGTATTGACCGCACAGAGCGTTTCCAGACACCTTTCGGTATATTGAGCATAGAAAGGCATAAAGCGCGCTCTGTGAGCCTCCTGAGCGTCTTTAACAGCTTTCCCTTGCTGACGTTGCCGCACCCGCTCACGCTCCGTTTTCTTCTCCTGATAGTTCGCAATGGCGATGCCCATCAGTGAACGCGCTCCTCCAAATGTTATGAGGTGAGGATATGCGTTCCGTGCATGCATTACGCAGTGATCCACAATGGCTTGTGCTTCGTCCAATTCATACGAGCGGAGCAGTTCTTCTGCCAACTGACGATCCCCTACACTCAGCAAAGCGTGAGTGCCGGTCTTGTTCCATTGCTGATAGAAATAACGTGCCAGTTGGTCAGTCGGCTCTTCAGATACAACGAACTCGCTTTCCGAGCTGTCAGAAAACAATGCGAGTGGCTGCGGAATGCTGGGAACTGCAATAACCCGTTTGGCAAGAGGTTCAGGAAACGCTTCTTTTTTGCGGAGAGGAATTCCACCCGCAAAATCAAAGGCGAGTTGATCTGCTTCTGCCTTTTTGCCCGGTACGTACAGAATAAACCAGTCCGGCAGACCGTCTTCATCGTGGGTCAACTGAAATTCCGGATCACGCAGAATGTAGCCCGATTCAATATGGGGACGATGCACAACCCGCATCTGATCGCGAGCGCGGCGCAGGTCGGTATGACGAATCTGTGTCGACAATTGACAGTATTCCGAATAACGAAGTTTGGCACGCTGCCTGTACTTAATTGCCGCCATCATTTGATAACTCAGAATTTCGTAGAACCGTTGCTCCGTCGGACTGAGGGATTTGAGATAGTCATAGTCGAGCGGACGGCGAATGGCACTGTTAAGCAGTGCCAGATAAAGGTCATGAAAAATCACATAGACAGCACCCGCTTTTGTCCCATTAGGCAATGTTTCGCCAGTGAAGATAATCCCATAGCGCGTGTCACTGAATTCAAAAGTCTGTTCAATGCGCTCGCTCGTTTTGTAATGCAACCCTTTGACCGTGAGTCCTGCAAAGGCATTTTGGCGAAGAGCACGCTTGATTGCATTGGTATTGCCCTCTCCTGTACCGACTTCGGCGGCGATATCGCGAAGCGTTCCTAGTTTCAGTACTTTGGGAACAGGAGCGTTTCTGCCCCGTGCTTCATCAATACGGCGGTTAATAATCACCGTGTCGATTTTGTAGGCAAGTCGCCCCGGTTGGCCATATTTGTTGTTATAGGTCACTTCCCACAAAAAATGAACCGTCCCATTCGCATCGGTCTTTTTGATCTCGATACTCATCGGCTCCCCAGACGAAAGATTGTGAATGGGGTAGCGCAATGCCGTTTCCGTCCGAATGATGCTCAGCGTCAAGTCATGGTCGGTTTCGGTGGAAAGATATTCGGGACTCATCAATAATGCTCTCCCTCGCACACACACGCACGCGAGTCGAGTGTGTGTCGAATACTGTCTAGAATCTGTCGAATCTGTAGAGACATAAAAACCACGTAAAAAAAAGGGCGTAATGAGAAGGAATATACCCTAAATCCGCCAAAAATGTCGCGACCGAAATAGGGCGATCCGGCGACCGAAATAATGCAAAATGACTACCGAAATAGGGCGTTTTGACGACCAAAATAATGCAAAATGACTATCGAAATAAGGCGTTTGTGCATTATTTTGGTCGCGAAGGTAAGATTGTCTGCGAGTTGAATGGGTGGCAATGTTCGCGCCGGTTTTTTGTCTTGAATAGCACAAGAGTCAGCCATCCGAAGTCCGGATTCTTAATCGATTTTCGATGCTCATAGCCATGAACTTCCAGATGTTTGCCGTTTGTCCGAAGAAAATCAACCAAACTCATACTGTATAAACGGTTTATACAGTATGAGTAGATTATGGCTGGGCAGGGCGTCCTGTTTTAACTTTGGGCAATCTGTGTACTATCTGCATAAAATCTTCGTCCGCCATTGCCTGGAGTGCAGATAATCCTGCCCTAATTAATTCGCTTTTGTTAGATCGGATCCCCGCTTTGAGACACCGATCCTGCAACTGAGCAATCTGATGGTACTCATCGGCAGGCATTGTAAAGCTGTCTCGGATCACTCGGTTTACTTCGGGGCGATTTACCGAAGGAATGGGGGAAGAGAGGTCGGTACCGCCTTCCTGTTCCCCGAAAATCTTCTCTGCGCGTTCGAACCTTTTGCCGACGGCATCCTCTTCAGCTCGAAGGGAATGCCGCAGGGCTTGATTGATATCTTTCTTCACTGGGGTTATGTCTTCCTTCCAATTGCCTGTGCGGCTTGGTGTTTCTACAGAATTCCCAGCAATTTCTCTACTGGGAATGCCTTGTTCTATTGTGATTTTTGCAGAGAGTATTGATCTTGAAATCTGACTGATGTGTTTACCATCTGTTGAACTGATGTGTTTACCATCTGTTGAA
>CAZPZP010000185.1:0-7146 GCA_964591025.1 uncultured Chthonomonadaceae bacterium | reverse complement strand
GTACCCGGTCAAGAGCAAACTACTCTCAAGCAGCGTGAATGTTCTTCAGACAAGCATTTTTCATGCCCTCTCTCACAAATTCAGCGGCACAGGCGACAAATGGGACACAGATTGAACGCGGTTTTGTGCGTTGTTTGACAGCGCAGACAGAGTTTCCAGCCGTGGGCGAGCTGCCAATGACGCAGTTTCATATCGAGCGTAGAGCGGTGTGCGAGTGACAGGCGGGCGTGTTCGTTTTCAACATCGAACAACAATGCGAGACGGCAGCGTAATTCCGTTTTTTCGGCAGGTTCGAGGAGGACACGCTGCAACTCTTCGAGGGTTGGGGCATCGGGTTCCGGCGCGGGTTTGGCAGGGATTCCCTTTGCCTTGAACACAATCTCGCGAATCACACAGCCGCCAAGCTGACGGTTTAAGGTCTCCAAAATGCGGTGTTTGTAGAGCGAAAGTTCGTGCGACCATGTGCTGCTTTTGGTGCGAACCGTCAGCACGCCGTCACGGACAGACTCGGCACGGGAGGCAGCCGCTGCTTGCTCGCCAACCGCCGCCGCCCAAATTCCGATTGCCAAGTTCTCCCGAATGCGTCCCGCGCTCTCCATGCCCCTAATCGCGTTCGTCAGTGCCGGTGTAAGCGGGCTGTTTCGGCTTCCGAGCGTTCCTCCGATTCGGAACTCGTTTTGGAGTGTCTCCGGCGTCGGGTTCGGGTTCGGATTCTCGTACAGGTGCAGGTTCGGGCGTCCCGGCGGCGTCCACTCCGGCTGAAGGCGCGGCAGCGTTGGCATCGCCTCCATCGGTTCCTCCGCCAAGAGATTTGTCTCCGGCTCCTCCGCTGGTTTCGGCAGTCGCTTGAGGAATTGCGGGCGGCGGCTCAACGGATAGCGGTTCGTTCGGCGCGAGTCGGGATTTTCGGCGGGCATCGGCAATTACCGTTCCAGCGACGACCTTAAAAGTCGCCGCCTCATCGAGAATTTCTTTGGGAAACGAACGCAAACTTGTGCAGGTGATGAACGTCTGACAGCGACGGCGTATCCAGCCAAGCAGATGCTTTCTGCGAATATCATCGAGGTCGGACATCACATCGTCCAAGAGCATGACAGGCGGCTCGCCGACATAATCTTCGATCAGGCGAAATTCCGCCAATTTCAGGGACAACGCCACCGTTCTCTGCTGCCCTTGCGAGCCGAACAGTCGCGCATCGGTTCCATTGATCACAAACATCATATCGTCGCGCTGTGGACCTAAGAGCGTTGTGCCGCGCCGCAGTTCTTCGCCGGATATTGCCGCCAACTGACGTCGGAACGCCTCCGTAACGGCGTCCAATTCGGTCAGAGGGGCGTGAGTCGTCGGAGTCTGCAATGCAGACCGACTCGCCTCGAATCCCGCGCTCTGCGTGGCATTTTGAGCCTCCGTCAGATATTTCTCTTCGCGAGAACTCTCTTTGACCACAGCAAGCGGAACTCGCTCAGGCAGATTCACACTCGGCAAATAACGCACTTCGAGGGTTTCGCGCCCATCGGATAAATCACGATGAATCTCTTCGGCGAGAGGAGAAAGCCTGTCGAGATAAAACCGCCGCTTGTCCAGCAATCGCGATCCGAACGTGATCAGCTGCTCGTCCCAGACATCGAGTCCGCAGTCTTCGGCACGGCGCGGCTTGTCCCGCAAATCTTTGAGCAAGCGATTCCGATGCGCCAAAATCCGCTTGTAGTGTCCCAAATCGTAGACATAACGCGGACTGATCTGCGAGATTTCGACATTGAGATAGTGCCGCCGATCACTCGGTTCGCCCGTCACAATCGGCAGGTCTATCGAACCGAAAAACACCGCGTTGAACTGCCCCAGCAAATCAACGACCCGCTCCCGCTTCATGCCGTTGACCCGCACCGCTTTTTTCTCGCCTTGAAACACCGACACTTGAAGTTCCGCGTCGCCTTCACGTTCTCGCTCAACTTCGGCAACGATGTGCGCCATCTCGGAACCGCTCTGAATCAACTCCGATTCGCGGCTTGCTCGCAGGGAGCGCGTTGTCGCCAGCAGAGAGATCGCCTCCAAGACGTTGCTTTTCCCCTGAGCATTTTCCCCGTAGAGGATATTAATTCCCCCTGAAGGAGTGAACTCCAACTCCCGATAATTCCGAAAGCCGGACAATTTGAGATGACAGACTCGCATGGTGGATAATCAATCGTGCCTACAAACCATTTCGATACCAAGCAAATTAGGTGGAATGTGTCATTCTACCCGTTTTTCCACCAAGACAACAGAGGCAAATTCGAGTCTTCATTCTGGATTGCATTGAACATCTGAAAGACCCCTATTCTTTTCAGGAGAAATTAGGTTCATATCCCAAATCTCCGACTCAAACTGTCCGATTCCTCTTCGGGATTCATCGGGTTGATTCGTCTTGTTTCTCCTCGATGCATTCCACTTTGGGATTCAACACAGACTCAATAAGCATTCTATATATTTATAAAGACTCGCTTATTATTATTATATGGTGGATACGGTGGAAAACTAGGGGCATAGTAGACAAGTGAATCGTAGTATTGACTGATGTTGAATCGAGACTCTGATTGATTCTGTGCGATTCTGCGAGTTGTTGATAACGCAATTGAGTCTACATCTGTCTTCTACTACTAGGGGGATAGTTATCCACCAAACCCCGAAATCCTGGTGGATAACTTGGTGGATAACTGCCCAGTTATCCACCAAACCCCTGTTGACAGAAGTGTTGACGGCGATTTGTCCACCAGAATCCACCAGAATCCACCGGACTTTTCCACCAATCTGGTGGAAAACTGTATTTTGACTCAGAATCGGGCAAAAACTTGTACAAAATGAATCACGTTGATTCCAATGACTCGAAGGCAATAACAGCAAATCGGAGATTCACGGTGTATAAGTGCCACTAAACTGACAAACGCTGTGACAAGGTTTTGATCAGACTTGTCAGGTCGGAGTCCACGCCGATCATATCGTGCATCTTCTGATAAGCGTGCAGAATCGTCGTATGATCTCGTCCTCCCAATGCCCCGCCTATTACCCGCAGATTCACTTCTGGCAGCAATTCGCGGCACAAATAGATAGCCACATGACGCGCTAAAGAGATCTCTTTGTTCCGGCTTGATCCCTTGATAATGTTCGCCGTCGTCCCGAACTGTGCAGCGACGGCTTCGAGAATGTCGTCCACACTGAGCGGCTTGTTGCGCGGCGGCTTGTTGATGCAATACTCTTTGAGGGCTTCATGCGCGGCATCGAAACTGACGTTGACGCCAAGCAGTGAGGAATAGGCGAGGAGTTTGGTGACCGCCCCTTCGAGCGTGCGGATATTGGACTGAATCGCGCTGGCGATATACTCCAAAATATCGAGCGGAACGTCATAATGGCTTCGTTCGCAGTATCGCTGTAAAATCGCGATCCGTGTCTCTAGTTCCGGTGCGCCGATGTCCGCGATCAGTCCGCTTTGGAAGCGCGTTCGGAGGCGTTCATCCATCGTATTGAGTTCGCGGGGGCTGCGGTCACTGGCGATCACGATCTGCTTGCCCATCTGATACAGCGTATTGAACGTGTGGAAAAATTCCTCTTTGGTATGCTCTTTGCTCGCGATAAACTGAATATCGTCCACAAGCCATACATCAATTTGGCGGTATTGTTTGCGGAAATCTTCGGTGGCGTGCATTTTCAGCGATGTAATATATTGCTGTGCAAACGCCTCGCCAGAGACATAAATGATCCGTGAATCGGGGCGATTGCGCGTCAGTTCGTGTGCAATGCCCTGCAAGAGATGGGTTTTGCCTAATCCGGGTGCGCCATAGAGAAACAGAGGATTATATGCCTCGCCGGGTCGTTCGGAAACCTGCTTGGCTCCGGCATAAGCGAGGCGATTCGACTTGCCAACAAAGAAATTATCGAACACAAAGCGATCATTGAGCGGCAGACTCGGCATTTCGATTTTGGGCGTAGTGTCGGTTTTGTCTGGCGTCACTCTGACCGATTTCGAAGAGGGTTTTGGCTTTGTTGGCGCGGGCGGAGGCGTTTCCGGCGCAGACATTGCTGGCGCAATCGGGAGCGGGTTGAACGAACGCGGGGCAGACAGATTCGGAATATCGTCAAGATCGCCCGTATCGTCGAAAAACAGCTCGACTTGTCCCGCGACATTGGCATTTTTGCCATGTTCTGCCCGTTTGGGATAGCCGTTTTGCTGATCGTGAGTAAGGACAACCAACTGAATCTGCAAGCCGGAAACGTCGAGGTGAAATTCCAGCGCACTCCGCAACGGATTGAGCGCCTTTTTCTCAATCCAATCGCGAGCAAACGCATTTCCGACGCCGAGCGTCACCGTCATGCCGTCAAGAGCGAGCGGCTGAATCGGGCGAATATACGTCTCGAAGGTAACCGTGGGAACTTTAGTAGAAAGCAGGTGGAGCGATAACTCCCAAGCGCGTCGCAGTCCGGCGGCGGGGTCTTCCTCTCCGAATTCGAGTTGTCCGCTCACCCTTTGCCTCCTGCGCCGCCTGCTTGTTCGAGAAGAGAATGAGAGTAAAATTCCCGAAACGCAGGTCTCATCACAAGATTAATACGAAAAATAAAAGAGAGATGTATTTCTTAAATATTATCGTCGAATCCTTGTCCGTGAGGGGATTATAGCAAAAGGGCAGGGCGATTCGCAAGGGGAAATGACGAGATTCTTTACCTCTTTTTTTGTCTACGCAAACCCGTCATTGCTTCGTCTGTCTACTCTTTCCCTGTGTTGCTAATCGCACCCAACGGACTTGAATGAGAAGGAGAAAAATCCATTTGAGAAGGAAAAATGCCATTACAAATTCTGCGGCATTGCGGGTATGCTATGATGCAGTTGGGAGAGACACGATGCCGTTCTGGGAACTTTGGAGACAGAAACCGCGTCTGTTCGCCGAACGATTCTCAATTCTCACTTGAAGGAGTACTTGAACGATGAAGTTTGCCACAGGAAAATCGCTTTGTGCCGCTTTTGGAATGGCGGCTTTACTGGCAGGAACCGCACAGACCGCGTCTGCACAAGATGCGTTTAAGGACTCTGTCGGCACAGCCATCTTGCGCCACGTCGCCGATCTTCGCAAGCCTTTTTCACCGGAGCCGCTCGGCGGGCAATTCGGCGGACCAATCGGAGCCGTAGGAGACGCCACAGGGCTATATACCATTGCATTACGTCTTGGTCTGAGCGTTTCGCCACGCACACGATTCGCCGGGGGAATTGACGTTTCTTTGCCGCGTCTCAGTCTCGGCAAAGGGTTTACAACACGCATTGATGCAGAAGCCATTGTCTCCGCAAACTTCGGAGGAATTTCAACCCTTATTCCCTTGACATTTAATCAGGTATACTCAAAGGGATTGGTCGCCAGTACTCGCGTTTATGTTGGTGCGGGAATCGGTCCTTACTTCGGTGAAATCACCCGATTTGGCGGCAAAGTATTTGTTGGCGCGGGACTTTCGGAGAAGGTCGGCATCGAACTCGGCGTGCATTTCCCCGGCTTCGACGATCCTCTTGCCACTGTACAAGTCCGTCTGCCGTTCGCCTTCTGAAATCACAATCGAAACAGAGCAATGTTTGTTACTATGCCGGATACGAAAACGTATCCGGTATTTCTCTATGAGGTAAGTGTTTGACTGCACAAAGCGACTATCATACGATCATTTCTGAAGCGATTCTCGGTGAATCGGCTCTGGTTCGTGCCGTATTTTCCGGCTGTCAGAAGGGCGCAACGCTCCCCTATATCCGTGTCATTCTGCGTCCTGTGAGCGTCAAAAATCAGAAATTTATTCAGTTCGCCTACTTCGACGCGCAAAAGTGCATCACCAAAAATTACCGTGACGCCGAACTTTCGGAGCAACTCGCCGTGCTGCTCGAACTTCCCTTTCGTAATTTCCACGTCGTCACGGCTGTCGAAGAGATTCAAGTCCAAATCACCAAAGACGGCAAGCCGCTCGTTCATCGCAAAAAATCAGCACCCATTGCGGAACCCATCGCCCTCACCCATGATCGCCAAAAAGAATTTCTGCTTCCCGAAGGCAAGCCCGATCCCTATCTTCAAGCCATCGGCTTTATGACCGAAGACGGCAAAATTCGTGCGGACAAACAGAAAAAATTTAAACAGACCAATGAGTTTCTCAAACTCATTCACCAGACCGGCGAACTCGAAAAGTTCGAGAAGCCGCAGATCGAAGTCGTGGATTTCGGGTGCGGCAACGCTTATCTGACGTTTGCGGTCTATCACTACCTCAATCATATCCTCAACCGTCCCGCCCATCTTGTCGGGATCGATCTGCGCGGCGAACTCCTCGCCAAACATAAGCAGACCGCCGAATCCCTCGGCTGGACAAACATCGAATTTGCAGAAATGAGTATCGCCGATTACGCGCCTCCTACCCCGCCCGACATCGTTCTCGCCCTGCACGCCTGCGATACCGCCACCGATGAAGCCCTCGCCCAAGGAATACATCACCGGAGCCAAGTCATTATCAGCGTGCCGTGCTGTCATCACAATCTCCAAGTCCAATTAGAAAAAGCCCCGACGCCGGAACCATTTCGCCCCATTTCGCGGCATGGTATTCTCGCCGAACGTATGGGTGATGTCCTCACCGACGCCTTTCGCGCTCTGATTTTGCGAATTATGGGCTACCAAACCGATGTGATGCAGTTCGTCACGGCGGAACACACCGCCAAAAATCTCATGATTCGTGCCGTCCGTGCCGATCTCGCCCCAACTTCTGCCCTGCTCCAAGAGTATGCCGCCATGAAATCCTATTGGAACGTCACACCCCACTTGGAAACTCTGCTCGGGTCGGTGGGCGATTACACACGTTTCCAAGACCAACTCCCGCGCCCCGACGACGAAATAGAGGAGCGAAACGATGCCGCACCTAACATATTTTGTAACAGTTCAGGGTTGTTATAGTCAACTGCCAAAACTGCTCTCTGCCCTTCTCCTTCGAGAGTGGAGCATACAGCCGCAAGGCGTTTTTGAGCGAAAATTCCAACAACCCTGAACTGTTACCAATGCTTTCCTTCATCTGCCAGTGCTTGGATGCGGAAACTCGCCCAGTTTTGTAGCAATAATAGACCTCTTGCCTGAGTCCAGCAGAATAAATGTCTGCGTGCAGGTCTCGTTC
>CAZPZP010000184.1:0-7175 GCA_964591025.1 uncultured Chthonomonadaceae bacterium | reverse complement strand
CAATTCGCCGTCCCTCGTCATCGGTAATAACCGGATCGCCCGGTCGCATTCCCTCGATTTCTGCTTTCATTGTTGACCTCTCCAGCGAAATGAATTGTTGCTGTCCCAATCTCGTTGCTGACGGTAAGAGCGGGGGTTTTAAACCCTCGTCTGCATAGCCTACGGCTAACCGTCCTTCGGACGGCACAACCTTCCAACCGTATCGCGTCCGAAGGACGCTTGGCGGAACGCCATTGTGCCGGGTATTTTCAATGCCCGCACGAGAGGCAAACTCTCAGCAACGAGAATTGGACAGCGAAATGAATTTCTCTGCTTGGGGCGTACCGCCGTGCCGTGCTTCGCACTCAAAATCCAATGCACAGGCGCGTTGATTGAATTGCCCAATTGACCCAACGACCTGATCACCCACCGACCCAACAGGTTATTTGCCGCGATATAATTCCATCAAAAACGCGAGACACGCATCGGTGAAGACGCGCCCCACATTCGGCGCGAACGGAAATCGCCCATGCCGGGCGGGGGCGACTTCTGCCGCATAACCCTTGCGTGCAAATTCCGCCTCATTCGGAATAGAGCCGAGATACCCGTTCGCACATCCTATAATAAACGTCTGCCGGAACGGAGAATTCCGCCGAAGTTCTAAACCAAACTCGGCGAACAGTTCGCAGGGATGCGTCAAAAGCACGACATCGCCGATCTGTATGGCAGTGACGGTGCAAGGCAAGACCGACGTTCGCACAGAACTATTGACTTCCTGCCATAACTCGGTTCCGCCGGTCAACTGCTGCAACAGCCGCTCGCTCGATTCTACAGAGAACCGCGCTTTTTTCCCTTCAGGCGTTTTCGGATCGCGCTCCGTAAGCAGGGCGCGATAATCGTCCCGCTTTCGCTCCAACTCCGAACGCGACGGCACAATAATCGGCAGATCAATCGTGCGCGAGACCACTCGCAACGGGCGCAGACTCTCGATCTGTTTCGCGCCGCCGACTGCCATCAACGCCGCGCCCGCAAGCATCTGTCCTGCTCGCCCAATCTCGTTTTCATGCGCGAATGTCGGCTCGATGTCGCCGCAGGAACCCTGCAAAAACAAGGCATCGTCGTATTCCGATTGCAAAATGGCACGCGCCCGCGCTGGAAAATCGGGATTCAGTTGCTTGTCGTCTTGAGGCGTAGAAACCGGATCACACCCGAACGCAAACAAAACCGTAGTGCAGTCCGACTCGCTGCTGAGCAGTTCCAATGTCTGCACGGCGGTATCGATTGCGCCATCTGATTGCGCCCGATTCTTCGCCAATCCGACCAGTGTTGCCTGTCCCGAAAAAACATTGACATCCTCTAATTCGTCGCACGCCTGTACCACCGCACTCGCGATTTGGCGCGACAGCATACTGAGATAGTCATAATCGGGTTCGCCGCTTCCGATCAAGTCCACCGTCACAGGTCCTGAATGTGTATGCGAACACGCCAAAACCACATTTTCACGCGGAATACCCGCCATCTTCTCGATCAACTCTTGAGTGCGCCGAACCAACTCCTCCGACAAGCCAATCAAATCCAACGTAATTAGAGCGACCCGCTGCTGTTTCTGCTCCAAGACCAACGCCTGCGCGTGCAGCGACTTGACGCCCGACATGGCTTTGCGGTCGGCATAATCGCCATAACCGCACAAGTCTACGCCAAGTGGGGGAGTGATACTGCGCCAATAGACGCCCGCTTTGAGTTCGCTGTCTGCCATAAAATTCTATTGAACCACAGGGAACACAGGGACAATACAAAATCCTTGATCCACGAAACCACACGAAAAAGACGAAATACACTTCACCAAAGACAATGCAAAAATCAAAGGCAGGATCGCTCTATTGTTCTCTGTGGTTCTATGAATTGTTCTGTCCCCTATCCCCTATTCTCTATTCCCTATTTCGGGAAACATATCGAGCTGTGTGCCGTCGTCTGCCCACGTTTGCGCGGCGGCGGCTTGTTGAATGTGTGTACTGTGTTTGCCGTTTGCAGAGGTTTTGGTTCGGGTTTGAGCGGCGAGCGGGCGCGTTTTGAGCGCGGCGGGTTTCGGGGCTTTCCGAACAGAGTGACACCGGCGGCACCGCGCCTCATAACTCTCTTCTGCTCCGATCAAAATCGTCGGTTCGTCCCAAGCGGCAGGGCGTCCGTCAACAAGACGCTGCGTGCGACTCGCTTCGGCTCCGCAAATTTTACAGATGGCGTGCAGTTTCATCACGTCGTCGGCGAACGCCATAAGCTGCGGCATAAACGAGAACGGCAAACCGCGAAAATCCTGATCGAGACCGGCAACTATCACATGAACGCCCGATTCGGCAAGGCGCAAAATGAGCGGTACAATGCCCTCGTCGAAAAATTGAACCTCTTCGATGCCCACGACCTGAACATCGGGTTCGAGCAGACTTTCAAGGGTCGAAGAGTGCGCTACCGAATAGGCGTTGAAGGTCGTGCCGTCGTGCGTGCTGATGACAGTAGTTTCACAGCGCGTTTCGAGAGCGGACTTGAAGACTTGAACGCGCTTTTTGGCGTGCATGGCGCGGCGGACAAGGCGAATCAACTCTTCGGTTTTGCCGGAAAACATACTACCGCAGATCACGGTGAGCGATCCGGCATTGGTGCGTGTTTGGAAAGAGGCAGGTTTTCTCATGGACGATAACGAAATAAAAAAGTGTTGGGCAGGTCTTTGTGGTGCCCGCTTCAAGACGCCGTGATTCTACCAGATTTCTCTCCAATTCCAAACGGTTTTTGCTGGAATGAGGCGGTTGTCTTTGTTGATATCACGAGCGGGCATTGAAAATATCCGGTACGGTGGCGTTCCGACGAGCGTCCTGCGGACGCAACCGTTCTCAAAATTAGCAATTCACCATGATATCACATGAGATCAATAGTTGAAACTGTAGGCTATATTGAGAGAAGAATGACTGAGCGGAGAAATTATGACACCGACCCAAACGGAACTTGAAGCACTGTGTTGCCAACTCAACAGTCTTAACTCTGCTCAGAGAGAAAATGCAGTTGCCCAATTGCGTATGGCGGGAATTACTGCCGCGTTGCCGCTTCTTAACTTCGTTGCGATTGAACGCGCCGAGTTCCTGCATCGCCGAAAAAAGGGAAATCTTGTAAGTATCTCACCTCTCGCAGCGGGTACTGAAAGTACCCGGCAAGAAAGTACAAGCGTCTTTACCTCACCCCCAACCCCTCTCCTGATACCCGAACAAGTTCGGAGGAGAGGGGAGTCAATTCGAGTTGGTGCGTCTGAAAGACGCTTGTTTTTTCCTGACGGGGGTTTAAAACCCCCGGTGCGAGAGGTGAGTTATCATATGAAATGGAAAGCGAATGTTAGCGAATCGTTCGATGAGCCGTTTGTTCTTGCCGGTCTCAAATTACTGGAACACGTCGGAGACCAAGAGGCAATTATCACTGTCGCAAGTATCGGCAAAAACGGTAACAGTCATGCTCTTCGGCAGTCTGCCCGCAATTGCCTTGCCTATTTGGAAATCCGGCGTGATGAACTTGCCGTTAGTCGAACTTTACTGCGTGCCTCAAATTCCAACGGGCAAGACGGCGAACTTTTGCGTGCTGCGGCTCCAACAGAATCGCTCTTCGATGAACTTCTTCGCAGTTCTCATTTGCCATAACGAGGGAAAATACGACTGCCCATCTCAACGCGAATGAATTTAACACCGCAAATGCAAGCCGACGAGTATTTCTCTGCGAAGCAAATCGAACGCCTTTACGCTTTAAGAGCCAAATCTCAAGTTTCGGAGTTGACGCCCGAAGAAGACGCAGAATTCACCGCTCTTGTTGAAGCGGAGTTTCTTGCTTCTGCACAGCTCACTGCCGCCCCCGTGGATGCCCTCGAAAGGGGAAGGCGTTAGTCGGGCAAGGCAAACGCCATAAAAGAATCGCCGCTTTTGGTGCGGAGTTTGCCGCCCCCGCCCGCCGCGATCACCACATACTGCTTCCCGTTCACCATATAGGTACAGGGCGTCGCATAGCCGCCCGCGTCGAGTTGATATTCCCACAGGATTTTTCCCGTATCCTTGTCGAATGCCCGAAATCGCTCATCCATGGTTCCGGCGATGAACACCAAACCGCCTTCTGTGACGATGGTTCCGCCGAAGTTTTCTGTGCCGGTGGGAGCGATGCCGCGCTTGATCAATTCAGGGAAAACACCGAGCGGAACCTGCCATGCAAATTCGCCCGTGTTGAGATTGATCGCCGTGAGGTTGCCCCACGGCGGCTTGATCGCGGGATAGCCCTGCGGATCGTGGAAATAATTGTAGCCCGTGAAATTGAATGATTTGCTGTCACTTGAGGCGAGCATTGTCGCAATCCACGGCGTATTGTTGCTGTTGACGAAAAGATAGCCGCTGTTCGGATCATAAGACGCTCCCGACCAGTTCGCGCCGCCATGAAAGCCGGGCGCAACGACACTGCCCTCGCGACTCGGCGGGATGAATTGATCGCCGTGCTTGAGGGTTTTGAGTTTGTCCTGCACGGCTTTGCGGGCTTCGGGCGAAATGTTGGTTGCATCTTCCGTTGTGAATCCGATACGGCTAAACGGCGGCGGTTTCAAGGGGAAGATTTGCGTGGGAGATGCCGCCTCGCCCATAATCTCCGACGCGGCGACGGAGCGTTCTTCGGTTCCGAAGATCGGCTCGCCGGTTTTGCGATCCAAAACGAAACAGTAGCCTGTTTTGGTGACTTGTGCGACTGCTTCCCGTTTCTTGCCTTGAAGATTGACCGTGACGAGGACGGGCGGGCAGGGATTGTCATAATCCCAAAGGTCATGGCGCACCGTTTGGAAGTGCCAGAGCCGTTTGCCGGTGGCAATATTGAGAGCGAGAACACAATTGGCGAACAAGTTGGAGCCATGACGATCCGCACCATAGAAATCCGAGGCGGCAGAACCCGTTCCGGCGAAAAGAATGCCGTTTTTCTCGTCTATCGTGTAGCCGTTCCAAGCGTTGGCGGCTCCGCGCTCCTTCCACGAACCTTCTGCCCATGTCTCGTTGCCAAATTCGCCCGGACGCGGAACCGTGTGGAATATCCAGACCTGTTTCCCTGTGCGGACATCGAAGGCGCGAATATCGCCGGGTGCGCCGGGCTGTCCCTCACTGACCCAAAACCCCAAAACAACCAGATTCTTGTAGACCATCGGCGGCGCGGAACAGCCATAAAACATCTTGGAAAGATCGCGATCCATTCCGGCACGGAGATCAACCCAGCCGTCTTTGCCGAAAGCGTCGTCGGTCTCTCCGGTGCGGGCGTCGAGCGAGATGAGATGTCCGTCGGGCGTGCCGGTCAGAATACGCCGCACTCCGTTGGGCTTGCCGTCCGACCAATATGCCAGACCGCGATTGACGCCGAACGCATCATTTTGCGGGTAGGGGTTGAATTTCCAGAGTTCGCGTCCTGTGGCGGCGTCGAGTGCGACAATGTTGAGCTTGACCGTTGTCACATACATGATTCCGTCGCGCACAATCGGCGTGCATTGAATCGTATCGCCGTTGCCTGTGATCTTTTCGCCGGTGCGGTAGACCCACGTGGGGCGCAAACCGGCGACATTTGCCTTGTTGATCTGTTTGAGCGGCGCGAATCGGGTTCCGCCTTTGTCGCGGTTGGTGTTCGCCCAGTCAACGGTTTTGCCCGTGCGTTTGGTGAGTGAGTTGGTCGCGCTAAGAGTGGAATCCACGCCTTTGCTTGGCACGTCGCCCTTTGCAGTCCAGACAATCGCGTTGAGAATCATGCGCCGCACGTTCGGGTTTTCCCAATTGTTATGGAAGTGACCGCCCGTGTAGGCAAAGCCGCGCCCGCCATCGGTGCGCTGTGTTGCCCAAGCGACGGTTTGCAGTTCGCTCTCGTTCGGAAGATTGACGGTCATAATCGGCGTCACGCGCCCGTCGTTCGCGCCGAACCGCATTTTATAGTAGTATTCTTCTTTGAGCGGGAATTTTCGGTCAACGCCATCCCCAATGGGATGAGTGGCGGAGATGGTGGGAGTGGCTTCGGCGGTTTGGATGCGTGAGTACCACTTCGGCGTTCCTGTTCCGCTCTCATAGTCGAAATAGCCGCCGACCCAGTCAATAAACTTTGCGCCCACCCGCTCTGTCGGCACAAAAACCGTGTAGTGAAGAACGACAAGCCCGACGCCCCGCGCCATCGCTTTTTCCAGCATTTCGAGGCGATTTCCGGCAAGAAGAGGATGATCGTCTTCGTTATGGTCGGAGCCGTCGCAGAACAAAACGATGGTGTCGGCGGTATCGAATGCCCGCTCGTCCGCCGCCCAGCCGTCTTTATAAACGATGCCGCGCCAGTCGTGCAGATTCGGGGCGGTTTCGAGGCAGCCTTTGAGCAGATACAAACCCTTTTCGTATTCATGTTCGCCCGCGCCGTGACTTTTTTTGCCTGCGATGAATACGACGGTTTTCGTCGGTTTTGCCAAAACGGGCAGTGCCGCGACTGTCCACACAAACGCCAGAGCGATCCATAAAATTGCAGGTTTCATCCTCAATGTCTCCGTTTTTGGGTGCGAATCAAATTTAGGGTATCGGTTTTCAACGGACTAAACTCCGTCGCTCGAAGCCTTCGGCGCAGTGTCCGCAGGACACAATTCCCGTTTCATTGGAATCGTGTGCGAAGCACACTCGGCGGAACGTCACCCAGCGACGGAGTTTAGTCCATTGTACAGTTTTGATTCTGTTTTTGTTCGAGATTTAATAATGAATACTGTACCCCAAGAATCGTGCTGTTTTTCTGTTGTCCATACAGGTAACTGTTACCCTGAGAATTCGTCCTTGACAATGCGCCTCTCGTTCCGTATAATAGGAGGACTTCAATCGCGGGGTGTAGTTCAGTGGTAGAATACTCGTCTGGGGGGCGAGTGGTCGCACGTTCAAATCGTGTCACCCCGATAACCTAAGTTTGCAGGATATACTTTACCCTTCGTTGTGACAGTCACATTACGAGGGGTTTTATATTAGACCTCTTGCAAGGGTCGGGTACAAGAACGTACCCGACTCAAAAACAGCCGTCCTACGGACGAAATTCCCTTGCCCCATCGAGTGCGAAGCACGGCACGGCGGAACGCCCTCTGCACGCAGACATTTATTCTGCTGTACCCTCTTTCGCCCCACAACTTTTACCACCACCTCGCA
>CAZPZP010000183.1:0-7180 GCA_964591025.1 uncultured Chthonomonadaceae bacterium | reverse complement strand
ACGTTCTTGTACCCGGCAAGCCAAACACTTACGCAAGAAGTCTATTGTTTTGTCCTTTTCGCGTCCGAAGGACGCACGGTGGAACGCCTCCAGCGGAGGAATTCATTCCGCCGATCTCAACACAAACAGCGGATCGGAATCTCCTAACCTATGCGAACACAAGCAACGATGCTGATCGCGGGCATCTTCATCTGTCTCTGCGGCGCACTGTCCGCCCAAACCCAACCGCCGCGTATCGCTTCGGTTTCACCTGTTGGAGCCGCATGCGGAACCAAAACAACGGTTACCCTCGAAGGCATCAACCTTGCCCAAACAACAGGCATCCGCATTGAGGGCGAAGGCATCACCGCCTCCGCCCCAACACTTCCTGTCCCTGCCCCTGCGAAAAATACCAGTGGCAAAGTCACCTTTGAGTTTGCAATTGCCCCGAACGCTCTGCCCGGACGCCGCGCTCTACGCCTGATTACTCCGCTTGGTGCGTCGGATATTGGCTATTTTGTCATAGACAAATACCCAATCCTCGACGAAAAAGAACCGAACAACTCCCGCGAAACCCCGCAACAAGTCAATATCACTTCACCCGTAACCCTTGTCGGCAAAATCGATCCCGGCGAGGACGTGGATTATCTCAAATTCACAGGCAAAAAAGGGCAGACGCTGATCGCTGATCTCCACGCCGCACGCATCGGTTCCGCTCTTGATTCTGTTCTGATATTGCAGGACGACAAAGGGCGCGAACTGGCACAAAACGAAGACCGCTTTGGAGCCGACTCGTTTCTTGCCTACACCTTCTCTGCCGACGGAACCTATTTGCTTCGTATTCACGACCTGCGCTATCAAGGCGGCGGCAATCTCTATTATCGCCTCGCACTCGGCATCATTCCCAACGTCGTCACCGCAGTTTTCCCCGCCGGAGGACAAAGCGGCGCAACTCCCTCACTCGAACTCGTCGGTTATAATTTCGGCACAAGCCGCGCTGCGTCACTGCCCCTTGCCAGAACTGACCACGCCCTGAGTTCCTCCGTTTTCCTTCCAATGGGAAGCGAAACGACCTACAACGCAATACGTCTCCAAACTGGCACACTTTCGGAAGTTCGCGAGGCAGAACCCAATGACACCCGCGAAACCGCCCAACGCATCACTCAACCTACCACCATCAACGGACGCACTTTTCGCGCAAACTCCAAAGCCGCCACAGACCGCGACTTTTTCCGTTTTCGTGCCGAGAAAGGACAGCGTCTTTTCCTCGAAGTGACTGCCCGGCGACTCGGCTCACCGATGGATTCGTCTCTCACGCTTTATGACAGCATGGGCAAAGAACTGTCCTCCAATGACGACGCCGAAGGCAAAGACTCTCGGATTGACTTCACTGCCCCTGAATCCGGCGATTATGTGCTTCAAGTCTCCGAACTCACTCAGCGCATGGGTGAGAATTTTGTTTATCGCCTCTCCATTGCCCCACCCGTTCAGGACTACACTTTGTCTTTCAGCCCCGACGCGATCACAATAGGCAAAGGCGGGCGTGTTCCTGTCACTGTCACGGCGAATCGTCTCAACGGCTTCAACGAGGCAATTAACTTCACGTTCCCTAACTTACCGCAGGGCGTGCAAATTGTGGGAATGCCGACACTCGCGCCCGGACAAAATGAAACCACCTTGTTCTTCACTGCCGCACCCGACGCCCCGCCCGCAACGTCGCCGTTGACACTCCAAAGTTCCGCGATGAGTGCCGCGAAAACGCTCAGTCGAACCGCCGCGCCCTCCGCCGAATTCTATACCAAAAACGGCGAGCAGATCGTCCGAAATACGCGCCCTTCCCTGCTTGCAGCCATAATCATAACTCCAATGCCCGATTTGATCGTCTCACTTTCTGCCGATAATCTCATGCTTAATCCCGGCAAAACTGCGGAACTCACGGTCAAAATTGTGCGTGCCGAAGGATTCAAAGCGAAAGTGCCGCTGATATGGATAGGACTCCCGCAGGGTGTCAGTATCGCCCCTGCGGAAGTCCCTGAAAATCTGTCGGAGATCAAAGTCACGGTCAAAGCGGAAGCAAACGCGCCGCTTGGCACTTCTTCCCTTATCTGCACGGCACGAGTGGTTTTCGAGGAATTGCGCTTCAATACTCATGCCGCGCCGCCTTTGGTTCTCACTCTTGCGAAGTGAGCAGCGATAACGCCACAATGGAATTCTCTAACACTTGCCCGCTTCGGAACCGACGCCACAAAATCGCTTCAGGGGTTTCATTGCCAAGAGAAAAGCGCGGAATCGCTCCGATGATTTCACTTTCAACGGCGTCGGTTCCGAGTGCGTTGGCTTCTGCCCGTATCCAACGAAAAATTGGAGGCAGGGGAGTTTTGTCGGGTTCAGTGAGATTGAGAGAAACCTGAGCGCGTTGCTGCGTTTCGAGAATAAGCCCTAACGCCCGCACGCCCTCGAAAATGGGATTTGTCTCACGCTCAATCCGGATTTTTCGCGCTATCGCCTGAGCGATACGAACGTCCGACGAAGCCAAATTGACATTATAGGCGACCAGTGGCGAGCGTGCGCCGACAATAACGATTCCCGCCGTCTCATGCGCGAACTGTAAACCTCTATCGGGCGTGGCTTCTCCCTGCAATTCTTGACACTGTGGCGTCCCAATCGCCGCATTCCGAATAACGGGCAATTTTGGGCTTCGACGGGAGCGTGTGTTCCGTTCATAAAACCGCACCGGAACCCGCAATTCGTCCGCAAAATACGCTCCCAACTCTTCGGCGATACCCATTGCCCGCTCCATTGCCGCCCCTTGTAACGGCACGATTGGCACAACATCAACCGCCCCCGCGCAAGGATGAACGCCCGTATGCTGTCGCAAATCGATCCGCTCGACTGCCGCCCGCGCTCCGGCTTTCATCGCGGCAACAACGCCTTTTGCGTTTCCCAAAAGGGTAAAGACGCTTCGGTGATGATCCCAATCGGCGGAAAAGTCAATCAACGCGACGCCCGCAATCCCGGTCATTGCCTCGTCAATCGCTTGCAGAACATTTGTATTCCGTCCTTCACTGAAATTCGGTACGCATTGAAAAATTTCCATATCGAAAGACTCTCAAATTCGTGTGCGGCGTCTACGGTCAACTTGGCTCCAAACAAAAATTAACAGTGAGAGAGTTAGGGCAATTAAGGCGTTAATGCGGACAGCCTGAAACCCGCCGAAAAAGGCGGCAAGATTCCCTAACGCATAACCTCCCACCGGCATCAGCCCATTGAAGACCAGAGAATAAACCGCCATGACACGCCCGCGCAACTCGTCGGGGACATCCTCTTGAACTTTGGTATTGCAACTGATCCCGAAGATAATCATTGCGAACCCGCTTAACACCAGACACCCAAGGGCAAGCGCGTAGTTGTCTATCGCAGTGAAAACAAGCAGTGCCGCACAAAACAAAAACGCCCCGCCATAAATCAACGTATAGCGCGGAATACGACTGCCCACCGTTGCCAACGCCAGTCCGCCGATTGCCGCGCCGATTCCATTTGCCGACATCATGCGACTATAGCCCCCCGCCCCAACTCCATAATGCGCCGCAAATACGGGAAATAACGTCGAAATTGACCATGTGAAAATCGCGCCGGTTCCGACAAGCAGAACGATTCTCAACACCGTGCGATTGTTGACGATATAGCGCAGACCTTCCAAGATGGAAGTCGCACGCTCTTTGCGCTGAAAAGGAGGCAAGCGCATCAGTGTCAAAGAAAAGATTGTCGCGAGAAAACTGAAAGCATTGATGAGAAAACACCACTGCAAACCATAACGAGTCAGTACCCACCCTGCCAACGCTGGACCCAAAATTCGAGCGAGATTGAACCGCAAAGAATTGAGCGCGATGGCATTCGAAAGGGCGGAACGCTCCTCGATCATATCTGAGACGAACGCTTGCTGTGCGGGCATATTGAAAGCGTTGACGACTCCGCTCAGTCCTGCCAGAACCGCAATATGCCACGCTTGCGGAGCGATAAACTGTTTCGAGGCGACGGCGGCAAGCGAAAATGCCAGCACCATAGCAATCGCTTGCGTTACAATGAGAACAGTGCGGCGCGGAAACCGATCCGCGACCTGCCCGCCCCAGAGCGTAAACAGCACAAACGGCAACGCACTCGCTCCGTTGACGATTCCAAGCCAACGCGCCGAGTGCGTCAATTCCCAAACAAGCCAGTTTTGCGCCACCATCTGCATCCACGTCCCGGCGACGGAAACGCTTTGCCCGTAGAAAAAGAGGCGATAATTGCGAAACGTCAGGGCATAAAACGGAGAGCGCGGAGGATTGGAAGGAAGCGACTGCATCACGCCATCAACTTCGTCTTGAGTCATGGCGTCGGTTCGGGGTGCAGTCGGCTCCATTGCGTTCTCCTTTGGTGGTAGTTCGAGGTTCGGTTTTCCGCTCTAAAGTAGTATACTCTATGGCATGAGTTCGACACCTGAAATCCGCGCCCTATTCCTCGACATTGACGGCACTATTGTTGACCGTCGCGAGATTATTTCTCCCCGCGTTCTCTTTGCAATCGGTCAAGCCCGCGAAATCGGCTGTGAGGTTGTCCTGAGTACGGGACGCACGCGCTATACCGCGATGCCGATTGTCCATCAAATCGAGCCGCTTCCCGATTATCTCATCGCCTCGAACGGCGCGATTGCCATGCACCTGCCGACCCGTAATCCCATTGTGCGCCGATTATTGCCCCTGCCCGTTGCGACGCGAATGATCCGAATGCTCCTCGATGCCGGAGCCGAGCCGTATGTGTTCGAGGACAGCGTAGAGGACGGCGAAGAGGCGGCGCGGGTATTATATTATCCTGACAGAGTGCCGGGACATTGGGCGACATTTCCGCGCTATCGCCCGCATTCCGGGCTGCCCGATGATCTGCCGTTTGCGCCGGTTTCGGTGAGTGCGTTTGGGACAACTGCCTTTCTGCGTCCGCTCGTCGAACAGTTGCGTCAAGCGTTGCCCAATGACGTTTGCGTGATCGAATCGGGATCAAATGACGGCAGTTGGAACGCGGAATTTTATCAGGTGGGCGTGAGCAAGCAGACGGCAATCGAAGTTGTCACAGCGCATTTGGGCGTGTCGCGGGAAAACGTCATGGCAGTCGGCGATCACCGCAACGACATCGAAATGATTCAATGGGCGGGTTTAGGTGTGGCGATGGGCAACGCGCTTCCCGAAGTGATCGCCATCGCCGATACGGTCACGGGAACGTATGCGGAGGACGGAGTCGCAGAAGCCATTGAGCGATATGTCCTGAACCGTTCGTCTCTCTGAAACTTTCCGCCCGGTTATCGCGTCGTACCATCACTATCCCTTTGCTTAGGAGCCGATCACAATGAAAAATTTACTGACGCGCTGGCTTGCCAGTGTTCTCGCGCTTTTGGTCATCACGCAGTCGCAAGTCATTCCCGGAATCTCTGCTGTCTCGTGGACGGTGGCGATCTTGGCGACGCTGGTTCTCGGCTTGGTCAATGCGTTCATTCGCCCGATCATTATGTTTTTCGCGTGGCCTATCAACTGCCTCACCTTCGGGCTGATGGGCTTTATTATCAATGCGTTCTTGTTCTTTGCAGTCGGACAATTGGTTCCGGGCTTTGAGGTCAAGACTCCGATTGCGGCTTTGATCGGTTCTTTGGCAATGGGCTTTTTGTCGGGTTTGTTCAACTATTTCCTGAAAGACAAAGACGAGAAATAGCCTCCCTCGTTCGCGTTTCACAATTCGAGCGAAGCAAAATACCTGACGCTTCGCTCGACTAAATCCCACTCCTCTTTGCAAACCGCGTCTGTCTCCGCTTCTCGCTCCCACGCGCTCGAATACGGAATCTCGGCGGCAATTCCATGTTTCCATAAACTTCGCAGGGCAGTCGGCAGATAATTTGCATGAACCGGGTCGAACGTCTGCCACCATGTCTCTTCCAAAATCGGAATCGTGCGCGTGGCTTGCGCGGCGGTCTCAATGGCGGGCATCACGTCATGCCCATTTTGGGCGACAAGTTTTAATATCGCCGCGAAATCTATACACCCATCGCCTGCCGCACAGCGCACGAGGCGATAACCGTTCGGGGCAAAGTGAATCGTATAGTCTTTAAGATGCAAATGCCGAATCAAATGCGCGGCGCGTTGGGCAAAACCTACGGGGTCTTCGCCAACAGCAAGCGGATTGCCCGTATCCATCACGATCCCAAACGCGGGATGTCTGCCGACTTGCTCCCAGATCATGAGGAGTTCCTCGCAGGTCACGTCCTGATGATTCTCCACTGCCACACACAAACCCAAACCCGCCGCGTGATCGAGTGCCAGTTTGAGGCGTTCGATATGGGGCTTGCGTGCCTCCAAGAAGGTTTGCGGCAAAAAGGCGCGTCGGT
The DNA here is from genome assembly GCA_964591025.1 of uncultured Chthonomonadaceae bacterium. Lineage (GTDB taxonomy): Bacteria > Armatimonadota > Chthonomonadetes > Chthonomonadales > Chthonomonadaceae > CAZPZP01. The sequence continues at coordinate 792 of CAZPZP010000183.1, read as the reverse complement.
CTCCGCAGAGAAAATAAGAGAGTATCACGCGCACAATTTTCGCGCCGCTTTCCGCCGCCAGTGTGAGATAGGCTCGCAAATGCTCCCAATCGTGATCCAATATCGCGCCATAGTCGGCAATAAGGCGTAGACTGCGCTTCTCGGTTTCAGCACGGAAATTGCCCGTCCAACCTGTGTCTACGGTTGTCCCCTCGAACGCCGGAACAACGGATTGAAGCGGAATCTCGACTCCCTTGAGGTTGCGCGAGACAGCCCAATCCATCAATTCAACCGGCGTCAGAGGCTTATTGCACGATGCCCCGCCTTTGGTTTTGAGATAGCCCATGATGTGCGGCATACTGTACGCACAAATCGAATAATTCATATGATTTCTCTCGCGGTGGGACAAATTCCCCGTTGCGAACAAGCCCTCACCCCAACCCTCTCCCAAGTTGAGGTCAGGAGGCTTGTCCGCGCAGGCGGACGTTGCGTACTCTTGAGCGGGGAATTTATTCCACCGCAAAATTCCTCTCATTATGACGGCGAAAGCACCTGCCCGCCGTCCACGCATACGACCTGCCCGGTAACATAATCGGAAAGATCGGTGGCAAGAAATTCGATAACTTTGGCGCAATCTTCGGGATAGCCAATCCGCCCAAGCGGAATATCCTTGACGATCTCGGCAATGTTTTCGGGTTTGTCGCGTCCGAACTGTTTGGCGGCGCGTGACGTGACAACCATCCCCGGCGCGATGCAGTTGACATTGACGTTATAGGGACCGAGTTCACCCGCAAGCACCCGCGTATACTCGAC
>CAZPZP010000182.1:0-7207 GCA_964591025.1 uncultured Chthonomonadaceae bacterium | reverse complement strand
TTCATATTCGATGCCATCGGCAAAAAATATAATCTACGTGAGAAATTGGGCAGGGTAGCACTACATTAAACGGTGAAAGGAGATTGAACCGTTGAGATGAATTCACCGTTTTCTGCGGTGCTATCGGGCAGTTGAATCGCTGGACAATTCAATAATTGTGGCGTGCTTTGCATTGCGAATGCAAAATACGGTAACTGCGCTCCAACAGATAAATTCATTTCGCTGTATTTGTTGCCCAACGACCTAATCACCCAAAATTTGATTCGCCGTCATATTTCTGCTATAATCCGCCTATGAGTCTGGAATTATTACTCGTTTGCTCTAAGACGGGAGGCAGAAATTGGTAAAATTGCCGCGCACTGCCGAGCCGCAAGTCCCTTCCCATCGGGTGCAGGACATTGTCGGTTTGGTGTTGTTTTTCTTGGGAGCCGCCGCGCTTCTCTGCCTGACACTCAAGCAGGACGGAATCCTGACCGCTATCGCAACCGACCTTTTGCGGGCGGTTGCGGGCATCGGGGCGTTCGTCATTCCGCTGCTGCTAATGTTCAGCGGCGCGATGTTTCTGCTTGGCTATCAACGCTTTTCCGCCTCTTCTTCCTCGTTCGGGACGGTTCTGCTCTTTCTGGTTTTTGTGACGTGGCGACACTTGTCCGATGTTCCAAATCCCTCGCATTTTACAACGAGTGAAGTGCGCGAGGCAGGAGGCTGGATCGGCGGATTGCTCGGCGCGTCAAGCCATGCCCTGCTCGGAACCTCGATCAGTTATCTGCTGTTGGTGTTGTTGACAGCCGTCGGCGTTGTTCTCATTGCGGATCAGCCGTTGGTGATGCTGATGCGTCGGTTTCGTGAGCGCAGTCTCGGCGGGGTCGCCGTTGTCAGTCAAGCCACGCAAACTGCACGCCGCTCTGTGACCGCCCGCCCATCAGAACTGCTCGAAGCCGGAGACGGTTCGCGTCGTGCCGCCAAAACACTTCCGCCGAGTGACGCAGATAATCCCGAACGAACGCAACGCACCGCCGAAGTGGTTGAACGTGCCTTGAATAAAAACGGCAGAACTTCCGCGTCACCCGTTCAGCAAGAGTTGCCCTTGCGGGAACCGGAGGAAGCGGGCGAAGCCAGTACCTCGTCGAAACTATTCCAACTGTTCAATTTGACCGCCCCGTGGCGCAGAGCGGAAAGCGAAGCGGCAATTCTTCGCGAACCGGAGCCGACTATCGCGGAGACCCAAGCGGGCAAACCAGCGGAGATTGTTGCCGAGAAGCCCGCAACTCCTAAGCAGCCGAAAGCAAAGTCCGAAAAGCCAGCCGAAAACGCGCCGGACAGTTCCGAAGAGACCGACGCGATCACGCCGGAGGTCATTCTGCCGGAATTCCATTTGCCGCCGCTGACTCTGCTCAAAGAAGCACCGCCCGCCGTCGCCAAGCGCAGTCAGCAGGAACTTACCAACAATGTCCGTGTTATCGAACAGACTCTTGAACAGTTCAATATCGGGGCGAATGTCGTTGAAGTCGCCGGCGGTCCCAGTGTCACGCGCTATGAAATTCAACTCGCTCCCGGCATCAAAGTCAGCAAAATCGTCAGCCTCGCCGATAACCTTGCGATGAGTTTGGCGGCAATCGATGTGCGCGTCGAAGCCCCGATTCCCGGCAAGTCCGCCATCGGCGTCGAAGTCCCGAACGGCACACCGACGATTGTCAGTCTACGCGAATGCCTCGATACCGATGAGTTCCGCAATGCGCCGTCTCGCCTCACGGTCGCACTCGGCAAAGATGTGTCCGGGATGTACAAATACGCCGACCTGACGAAAATGCCCCATCTGCTTATCGGCGGCTCGACCAACAGCGGTAAGTCGGTCTGCCTGAATGTGCTGATCGCAAGCCTCGTGTATCGCAACACGCCCCGCGACGTAAAACTGCTGATGATCGATCCCAAGCGCGTCGAACTCTCGCTTTGGGACGGAATCCCGCACTTGATGCACCCCGTTGTCAAGGATGTCAAACAGGCGTCCGGCATTTTCCGCGCCGCCCTCAAAGAGATGGATCGCCGGTATGATATGTTTGCGACGCTCGGAACCCGCAACATTGACGGCTACAATCAGCGTGTGCCGGACAGCGAACGACTGCCCTACCTCGTTTTGATTGTGGACGAACTCGCCGACCTCATGATTCAGCAAGGTCCCGAAGTGGAAACCAGCATCTGCCGTCTCGCTCAGTTGGCGCGTGCAACGGGAATCCATCTCATTATCGCGACACAACGCCCGTCAGTGGACATTATCACGGGAACGATCAAGGCGAATATCTCCTCACGGATCGCGTTTGCGGTTGCCTCACAAATCGACAGCCGCACCATTTTGGATATGGCAGGTGCGGACAGATTGATTGGGCGCGGCGATATGCTGTTTCTGCCCATTGACGCCGCCAAGCCCGTACGCATTCAAGGCTGCTATCTCAGCGAGCAGGAGACAAATAACCTTGTCGAATACCTCAAAGAGCAGGAACGCCCTCAGTATACGGTCAAAATCTCCGAAGCCGAACTGGTCAGCCGAACTGGAGACGGGCGCAGCAACAACGTCGGCGGGGCAGATGAGGATGTGGATACGGCGATTTTCGAGCAGGCGGTTCGCCTCGTCGTCAACAACGGTCAGGCGTCTACTTCGATGCTACAGCGGCGATTCCGCATCGGCTATACTCGCGCCGCCCGTATCGTCGAGATGATGGAGGAGCGCGGCATCGTCGGAGCCTTGAACGGAGCCAAGCCCCGCGAAATCCTCATCACCAAAGACGAAGTCGAGCGAATGTTCACTCCCGGCGGCAGTATTCCCAGCGTGGATGCCTACGAAGATGAGGAATAACCAGCGGGTTTTTTGCTTGACGGGAAAGAAAGAGGGCAGTACACTGTAAGAGAAAACTCCCAATCCCACCCAAACAAGAACAGTCACGCAACAGGAAAAACATCATGGCTCTGGAACTGAACCCGACCTTAGAAATCCGTCTTCGCGATCATGCGGCACGACGAGGACTGAGTATCGAACAACTCCTCGAACAAACCCTCGTGGAAGCATCGGAGAAGCAGTCCTCATCGGTTGTTCCACCAAATGAACGGCTGTTAGCAGCATTGGACAAAATCCGCATTCTAAACGAAGGGCGACCCGTCACAAGCGACGGCAGCGATACCAAACGTCTGCTCCGTGAAGCCCGTGCTGGAGTGATGTATGACTGTTGATGAGTTTCAGGAAGTATTCGGACAGGTGCGAGCAATGGGTTGGGTTCCTTCACAACGCAAAGGCTCAACAGGCGTTGGTCATACACTGGAACGTCTCCTCAGCCTCAAAGAAAACAATATTGCCAGCCCAGATTTAGGCGCAATTGAACTTAAAGCAAGGCGGAGCCATAGCGGTTCGATGGTGACTCTGTTTACCTTCAATCGCAAAGTTTGGCGTATGAAACCGATAGAGGCGATCCGAAAGTATGGAACGCCGGGTACAGATGGGCGTTTGGGACTTTACTTCACGATGTCGCCAACGCCGAATGGTTCCGGTTTATTTGTTCGTGTAGAGAGCGAAACGATTTCAGTTCGGCATATTGACGGAACGCTAATCGCAGAATGGCAGCTCGAACAGTTGGCAAATCGGTTTATGCAGAAAATCCCTTCCGTGATTTTAGTCAGTGCGTCAAGCGAAATGCGCGGTGACATCGAATGGTTCCGCTACGAACGCGCCCAACTTTTGGCAGGAACATCAGCAGAGATTATCCGCAGTCAGATCACAGCGGGAAATATCCGCATCGATCTCCGTCTACATGATAACGGGCGGAGCGCACGAAATCACGGGACAGGCTTTCGTGCCTTTGAGGACAATTTGCCTCAACTATTTGCAATCGTCAAAGACATTGAGATCGTCAAAGAGGAAGAAGTCGCCGAAGAAATCAAACGATTATAGGAAATGTTAAGATGCAACTTCCACTCTATGCGAACGAGGATTTGCCGCAAACTGAAGACGATTGGACGTTTCAGGGGGCGGCGACCCGCGAACTAACACATTGCTATCATGACTATCCTGCGCGTATGATTCCGCAAGTTGCAGGGAAACTTTTAGAGCGATTCGCCCCCGATAGTTCTGCCCTTGTGTTTGATCCTTATTGTGGAACCGGCACATCGCTTGTCGAGTCTTCGATACGCGGTTATGACGCCATCGGAACCGACCTCAACCCGCTTGCCCGCCTTATCGCACGCGCCAAAACCTCCTTGCCAGACCCTGAAAAACTTGAAGAAGCGTTCCGTGCTTACTACTCACTTGTACGTCATTGGCGCGAGGACGCCCAAATTGTTCCCGCTCAAATCGCTGGCATCAGCCGATTGGAGTTTTGGTTCAAGCCGCCGGTCATCGCAAAATTGGCAGCATTGCGCGACTTTCTCGGCACAGTTGAAAACATTGCTGTCCGCGATTTCTTCGCGGTTGCTTTCAGTGAAACCGTGCGGGAGTCGTCCAATACACGCCGCAGCGAATTCAAACTTTACCGCTACAGTGAAAAAGATTTAGAACGCCACAACCCCGATGTGTTCGCTCTGATGACAACCAAACTTCGGCGCAATGAAAAGGGCTTGCAGCAAATGCGGGCGATTCTGTGCCGCCAGAAGCGCGTTCCCGACATTCGGATTTGCGACTTCAATACCGTTGCTCGCGTTCCAAGAGAGAGCATCGCGCCTGAAACAGTGGATATTGTTCTTACATCGCCGCCCTATGGAGACTCGCAGACAACGGTGGCTTACGGACAGTATTCGCGCTTGTCTGCGGCATGGCTGGGCTTCGCGGAGCCGCAAAAGACGGACAGTGCTTTGATGGGAGGAAGCAAAGCCCTCAAAATCCTCACATCATTGCCCTCAGAGGCGTTGACTGCCGCCATAACAGAAATTCTGTGTAACGACATCGAGCGTGGGCGTGAGGTCAGTGCGTTTTATGCCGATTTATGGGCGTCCATTTCCCATATTGCCCCGCTTATCAAACCTCAAGGTTACGCCTGTTATGTCGTCGGCAATCGCAAAGTTAAAGGGGTAGTTCTGCCAACCGACCTTGCTATCCGGGATTTTTTCGTGGCACACGGTTATCGGTATTTCCAGACATTTCGGCGCGGTATTCCCAACAAGCGAATGCCTGCCAAAAACAGTCCTACCAATGCTGTAGGACGTTCAGATAGCACCATGCTGCACGAATATCTTGTCGTAATGCAATGTATAAAATAAATGTGCCAACAACGGTCAGGCGTCTACTTCGATGCTACAGCGGCGATTCCGCATCGGCTATACTCGCGCCGCCCGTATCGTCGAGATGATGGAGGAGCGCGGCATCGTCGGAGCCTTGAACGGAGCCAAGCCCCGCGAAATCCTCATCACCAAAGACGAAGTCGAGCGAATGTTCACTCCCGGCGGCAGTATTCCCAGCGTGGATGCCTACGAAGATGAGGAATAACCAGCGGGTTTTTTGCTTGACGGGAAAGAAAGAGGGCAGTACACTGTAAGAGAAAACTCCCAATCCCACCCAAACAAGAACAGTCACGCAACAGGAAGGTAACAGTTCAGGGTTGTAGGAATTTTTGTTCAAATCAGCCTTGTGGCTCTCTGCCTCAATCTCGAAGCATGATCAAAAGTAGCGATTTTTGTAGTTTACTCCCACAACCCTGAACTGTTACGTTTTCGTATTTCGCTTTACAAGTGTTTGTTTGTATGGTATTATGTCTTCAATCAGTTGAGCAGGACAGAGAAAGAGATACTTGGTTGTTCGACTTAAACCGTTGATCCTGTCGAACGGTAAATTTTTCGGGTCGCTCCGTAACCAATGGGATTGGGATAACAATCCATTGGTGCAAAACCGTAGAAGCCCCGTGATTTATCACTGGGGAGTTATCACGAAGGCGTGAACCCATCCCACTCTAAAATCGCCTTTTCACCGTTTCATGCGGTGCTACCCAGAGAAAATTTCCCATAAGGAAATCTCGTGAGGAACAAGGAGAGACGTATGGAAATTCGGGCTACCCAAGAGACGTTGATTGTTGTTGACGCTCGCCTCGCACAATCCACATTTACCAATGTCAATTTGACGAGCGCGAAGTTCGATGATGTGAAGTTGGAAGGCGCGACGTTTCGCAATCTGTGCATGGGCGGCGTCCGCATCAGCGACGGTAATCTGAGCGGATTGGCTATCGAAGACTGCAATCTCGAAGGAATGACGATCAACGGTGTGGAGGTCACAGAGTTGTTTGCCGCCTACAACGCAACGCAGAATGCCCCGTGACCTTGCGCGAGGCTCTTCTATTACGCACAAGAAATTCATGTCGTTGTAGGAATCAATACGAATCGGTCAGCGGCGTGCCATGGGTAGCGAGTGTTTCGCCGTCATCGGAAATTTGGCGAAAAAAGCACGTTCGATACCCCTCGTGGCACGCCGCCCCGACCTGCTCGACCCGCAGCAAAAGGCAATCCTGATCGCAGTCTACAGACAGACTTCTCACGAATTGGAAATGCCCGGAAGTCTCCCCTTTAATCCAGAACTTTTGGCGCGAACGACTCCAAAATGTCGCCCGCCCCGTTTTTAGCGTTGCCTCTACTGCTTCTTTGTTCATATAGGCGACCATCAGTACCTCGCCGTTGGTATCGTCCTGCACGACGGCAGGGATCAATCCATCCCTATCATATTTCAATCCCTCCGGTATTTGCATTGCTGCTCTGTATCCTCTCAAAAAGTGTAAATCCTCCTCCGCATTATACCAGACGTAGAAAGAAGCCCCTGTAGCCGTAATGGACGCGGTACGCGAAGTCGGCGCGGAGTTTCTTGTCGTGGAGCAGGACAGCACCTATCTCACGCCGCTCGAATCACTCTCCATCAGCCGCGACTATCTGCGTGATACATTGGGCGTCTAAAATCTAACACCAATCTTACCGACGGCTAAGTAGTTACCCATGACTCATATAACCGCCAAAGATCGATCTTAATGCGCTTTCACCAAACCAAACGCCACAGAGCAAACCGAAGACCGCTCCTTGTACCATGCCTGTTTTCCCGCTGTGCCACCAGCCAACAGCACCCAGAATAGCGGACACAACCACTCCGCAAACAAGGCGCAAACAGACTCGCAGCCACAAGGGTAATTCTGGTTCGGCGTCGTTTTCCGTCGTCTGATGCTCCATGAAAATTTCCTCTATGCCTAAAGTTGGG
>CAZPZP010000181.1:0-7220 GCA_964591025.1 uncultured Chthonomonadaceae bacterium | reverse complement strand
ACTATACTGTTCTCACAAAGGAATCTCCCATGCTCAAACATCTCGGTCTCCTGCTTGCCTTGCTTGTTGTCTCTGCTGCTCCGTCCTTGGCACAGAGTACCCCTGCTCCGGCAACCATCACCTTTCAAGGTCGCATCGCCAAGCCGGACGGAACCCCTGTTCCTGATACGACCTCCTCTCTGCCGTATGTCCTCCGCATCAGTCTGTGGGACGCTCCGATAGGTGGAACCAAGAAATGGGAGACCATCGCTACAGTCTCGACCAAGAACGGCGTCTTTTCGACTCCCCTCGAATTTGGAGCCAATGCAGAGACAGCCCTCGGCGGCAATCGCTGGATAGAGATGAAGATAGGCAACGACCTGCCCCTTCTCCCCCGTCAGCAGTTGTTTCCCGTCGCCTATGCCCTCAGTGCCAACTCCGTACCCAATGCCGCTATCACCTCCGCGAAATTGGCAGATGCAGCGGTCTTGAATGCCAAACTTGCCGACTTCGCCATTACAGCCAGCAAGATTCAGGACTTGGCAATCATCACGGCAAAACTGGTTGACCTTGCCGTAACCGCTGCAAAACTGGCAGACAATGCGGTCACACGGCAGAAGATTGCCAATGATGCCGTAGACAACACCAAACTGGCAAGCGACTCTGCATCACTCTCGAAGGTGTCAGGGGGAGGGTTGACCATCACAGGCGGAAACCTTGTGGTGAGCGGTGGTCTGCAAGTCGGTGCGAATGTGGACGTGCAAGGTTCAGTCAGAATAAACGGCGTTGGAAGCGGTGTTCGGTTTCCTGATGGGTCATTTCAGACGACAGCCTCTTCGGCGATCACAGCAGGCTATTCGATTATCGGAACAACACCTATCCCTCCTTCGGGTTTTGCTTACTCTGGACAAACAATAATGGCAGGCGAACAATCGAAGTTCCGAACACCATTACCTGAGTCATTTCAGAACTCAGATAATATCCAGATGTGCGCGAGTGGCGGAAAATTGTACGTGCATGCGAGAAGCCAGACAGACCAATCTTTGTTTTTCATGTACGATGTGGCGACGGATACTTGGACAACTAAAAGTCCGCCCACACACATTCATGTTGGTGGTACGTTAGTTGATGTTGCAGGGCATCCATTTCTCCTTGGCGGAACAACTAACAACGGAGTCATCTCTACTCTCATGGAAGAGTACTCACCTGACACCAATCAATGGACTGTCAGAACAACACTGCCTCATCCGCGTGGCGGGATTGCTGTGTGTGTACTTGACAACAAGATGTACGTATTTGGTGGAACTACCGAAAACGAGGTATTCAATCTATCGAACAATCAATGGAGCACCAAGGCTCCACTACCCTTTGCAATTTCAATAGGAACTGAATCCGTGACTGGAGTCCAAAACACCATTTACATTCCGAATTATTCGCTTTCATACGATACAATATCGGATACATGGGGAAGGATTGCATATGCATATGGGACATTTGGAATGTTTTCTTATGCGATCAACAATAAACTGTATTCATGGTACGATGGGGTTATTGAGGCATACGACCCCGTAGCCAATGAATGGGCGATTCAGTCTATTTCTACCATACTAAGGGGGGCGGGTATTGCGAGGGCTTATTACAATTTTCGATTCTATATGTTGGGTAGAGCCTATCTGCTGGAGTTCACTCCACCAACAAAGTACTATATTCATACCAAACAATTCACCAAACGGTAGAACTAATCACCAAAACGCCCTCACAGCAAGCAATTCTGTGAGGGCGTTTTGGTTTGAATTGGTTATTGAGAGACAAGCAAGGTCAAGAGGGTTTCTGCTTCGGTCAGTGTGGTGACTTCGGCGATTTTCTCTCCATTGTGCCGCTTGAGTCGCCATGTGCGGGTTTTGCCTGCCGTGTCAACCCAGCCGCGCTCGATGATATACTGCTCATTGGAGATGATGACCGCGCCCTTGAGAGCAGGACGCGGTTTGTGGTTTCTCATGGGCTACGCTCCGAATTTGACGCTGAAGGATTCGCGTTCCGGTGTCGTGTCCATGCCGGGAAGCATCACACCGGCAGCGAGTTTCTTGTATTCCTCGGCGTCGATTCGCTCGCTGATGACGATGCAGGGCAGTCCGTTCTCTTTGGCATACTGCAAGGCGGCATTCAGGTCGGCAACCCTCACAGAAGCGGGTACAGAGCGAAAAGCGCAGGTTGCTTGGAGCAGGTGAAGCGTTTTCTTCTTGCCTCCCTTGCGGGTGAGTTCGGCGCGAACAAACTCCTGCAATTCTCCTTCATAGAGAAACTTCAAGCCGGAAGCGTCGGCATCGAGTTCGGCGATCATCTTGGCGGTTTGGGCTTGAATGCGTTGCTTCTCGGCTTCGATGTTGGCGAGTTTGCGAAGATACCAGTTCGCTGATTTCTCATCGGTGATATGGAACCCTTCGGCTTTTTCGGTGATTTCATTCATGGGTTTATCCTCATCGGGAACCGTTCGATAGTCTGAACGGTTCCCGTCTGTGTCTCTAATGGGCATCGGGCAGGGTGCGAACGTCGGCACGGTCAATTCCTTGCCACTTCATCAAGCCGGACAGAGCGCGGACATTCTCAGCGGCGATTTCTACCAGAGCGCGGTTCTCACGGGTCGCAGGGTTGCAGACAGTTTCAAGTTCCTGCTCATTGGCGAGAACGTAGAACGCGGCGGCGTGTCCTTTGGGTGTCAAGGCGATGGGTGTATCCCAAGTGGCTTTCAGTTTGGGCATTGTCTTTGTTCCTTCTCCCCGTTTCGGGGTAAAATGGAACTGGAAGCGTTCTTGCTGAATTTCTTCCGGTTCCGTAGGGGCTTATGAATGCTGATAACATTCATAAGCCCTGTTTTGTTAGTAAGCGATTCCGTAGTTTCCTCGGAGGTCGCTGTCCGTTGCGTCCGCGTCCATCATGGCGGCTTGAAGCAGGTCGTAATCTTCGGTGAAGAGTGCTGTCTGCTGTTCGAGTGCCAATTCCTGCAAGTAGAGTTCGAGTGCGATGGAATGCTTGCAGAAGTCCTTATGCTTCTCGAAGTCGGGGCAGGTACACGTCGGACGTTCGCCGCGATTGTCGAGCAGATAGGACGTATCGGCGGCAGTGCTGTAAGACTTCTTGTAAATCGCATACACGCCGTCAATCCCGTTCCCGTAAATCACATACTCGCCGCCAACTCGGATAGCGGGCATCATGTCCTGAGCGCGTTCGTAGCATTTGGCTTGACGCATTGCGCTGTATGCGTCTGTGGGTTTTGGAAAGTTAATCTGACTTTCTCCTTTCGGTTGTGAATGTGCTGTAAGAACCGGCATTTGCCTGTATCGTTCTTACACCTCTATTATATACCCATTGGGTATCCGTAACAAGTAGACATATAGTTAGAATTGAAAAAGCAATATATCTTTTTTTACTCCATCGGGTATCTTTTGGGTATACTTTGTAACGTCGTTAGAATCAGGAATAACATTGTTAGATTTGGGAGGGGAGAAGATGGATACAAGCCGTTCGCCTCATGTGGCGATGTCGTTACGATTGAAGCCGTCAACAGGGAAGTTGCTGGATCAACTTTCCGAAAAGATGGGATTGAATAAAACGTCGGTGATCACTGTGTCGCTGCGGGAATTGGCGAAGAGAGAGGGAATCGAAGTGAAGGAAGGAAACGAGGACAATGACGCAAACTGAATCGGACTTTCTGGCATTCGTGAATTATGTCATCGGGGAAACGCATTCTCTGGCGTGTCAAGCCGGTGTGAAGAAGCAGGATGCCCTGGCGGTCTCATTGCTCGGTCTGTGCAGTGTGGCAGGGAAAAAGCACAGGGAATTGCTCGGACTGCCGGAACCTGATCCCGATGTCGATTATGACGAGGATTATCACGCGGATGGAACCCAACGCTTGAACGGTGAACCACGTCGAGAGAAAGGCGAAGCGTTCAGCGATAGTCTTGACTTGTCGGCACTCACTCAAAATGATGGCAAGGAGTAATAACCATGAAGAGCAGGATATTCCTTGTCTGCTTTATAATGACGGCACTGCTCCTTTGCTTTCCTCCCCGCTCTTCGGGGCGTGGAAGTGCGTTTATGGGGTTTCAGTCAATCCTCAAGCATGACTATATGATCGATCACGTGTATCTATTCGCCTGTCTTTTCGGTGTATGGGGTTTGACACTCCTCGCATTGAAGATACTGCCAGACCCTAAGAAATAGTATTCGCTTGTCTGCCGTTCTCTGAGGCTTAGAGAAGTGAAGGGGTATGGAATAAGGCACTACCGCTTGAAACGCTCAGGAATGGCACGTGGAGTCAGGACGGAGCATATTCAGGAGTGAGGCAAGGCAAGGCAGGACACGTCACACGAAGCAAGGGGTGGGGTAGACCTCTTCTCGCATTATAGGGTGATTGATCACGGCGCAAGAAATTTTCGCCATTAAGGGATTCTTTTTGAGAAGGTAAAGTTACCGAAGAATACGGTGGATGAGAAAACGCAGGAGTGTAACGCTTTGAGAGCAGGACATATCATAGATGAATGATACGTCTTGCTCTCTGTTTTCGTGTTTATTCGGCGGTGTCGCGCACTCGATTTGCCGCCTTGATTGTCCAATCGGCAATTTTTCCGTGAGGATAATAGAGCGGCGGTGCGGGTTCTGCTTGTTCCGGCTCTTGTTCGGTTTCTCCGCGCTGGCGGCGGCGATGCGCGGCAACACGTTCGGCGGCGTTGGCATACTTCTTCGGTTGTGGCATTTGATTGCTCCTTGATGGGTTAAAAAGTCGCCACATAATGTGGCATTTGAGAGTGAAAACGTGTTAGCGGCGACGGTGATAAGATTCGCTTTATTAACAGTAATAAACTTACTGTTATTGGAATAGGCGGGCTTTATTATATATAAAGAATAAAGCCCGCCATTTGGTGTTGTCTAATCGGGCTATTCTTCTTCAAGAGCGGCGAGCAGTGATTCTAATTGAGACTTGGACAGGTCGACTGTTCCACTGGCACGCGAAGTGTCGTGAACCACGTGCAGCGTGACCGTGCCTTGTTGCGGATGCCGGGTTGCCCCCTCCAATCGAAACCCATTCGTCCCCATGACTCCTAACTCTACGGGTTCACCCTTTGCGGTGCCGCCCCCGTGCTGCCTGTAAGCCCCGTGCTGCCTGTAAGCCGTTTTCTCTTCCTTGCGGGTCTTGATTCCCAAGAGGTTTGCGGCGTGCTGAATGTGGCGGGCGTTCGGCTTCATGCGCGAAGGGAGAGGCAGACGTTTCTCTTTTTCTGCCCGGACTTCTTCCTCTTGCCGTGCCAATTCCACTGCCTTCGCATAAAGAGGATTATAGTCTCTTTCTGCAAAGTCTCCGAGGGTTTTCAGAGCATGAATTGAAAGCCGAAAAAATTCTACAATTGTAGAATTTTTTTCAGCCTCTATGAGAACGAAATTGTCCACTTTGGCTGCCAAAACTAAGCGATAAATGTACGCGGATTTATAGCCAAACTCGGCATAAGCGTAGTCCGCAATATTCTCGTAAGGCTGCCTTGTTGCTCGCTTATTAAGAACCTTCCAACCGTCTCGCATATCCACTTCAAGCAAGCAGTGAGCAATTTCCAATTCATGCATATCGCGGTTTGATTTGTGATGCTTGATGCGCTTAGTGCATCGAACGGCTTCCCTTGTTGTCATAGGTTGACTGCCGCCCGCCAATTTGTAGATGGAGCGAGCAGTCACCATTTCGGAGGAATTGCGGTCTGGTTCCGGCTCTGTAATATCTTCCAGAGTAGCAGGAGGGCAGGAACGGAAATACTCCTCTTCGGCAAAAGTGTCAATTTCTTCGGGTGTGCTAATCATTTCCCTGCCTCATTTCTGCGCTGTTTGATGGCTTCGATGCGGGCAGCAATTGCGGCGTGCGCCTCGTCTTTGGTTGCGACACTGGCACGAAACCCTAAGCGGCGCAGGGCGAGAAGCTGCTTGGGTGTCGGCGGTTCCAGCGTCCGCAGGGTTTCGGCAGCGGCGGCGATTTCCACGTAGGAACGTAAAGTCAGAACTGCAGTGTGCAGTTGGCGTTGCTTCTGTAGGAAGGTCATTATTTGCTACCCCCTTCCAGTTCGTTCCACGAAGAGAGCAGGGGCAGTTGATTGCGGTGAATCGAGTAATAATCCGAATGTCCTGTCCGACGCTCCCAGAGGCGATCAACATCTCGTGAGGGTACGAGGCTGACCGTTGCCGTGGATCGAGAATCGAACATGACGATCAGATAATAATCGGGCGGGCATTGGTCATGCTTGGCGGCATTGATGCAGGCATATTCTTTGCCGAGAGGAACGCTTTTCACATCATAGGTTTTGCCGTTGAGTGTGAAGTCAGGACGGTTTGACGGGCGAACAATAAACGGCACATATCCCTGCGGTTCGAGTCCGGCTTTATATGCACCTTCGATAATGAGCAGTTCGGACAGGACGCCGCAGAAGTCGGCAGAACTGTTGCCCGCTTTCAGGTCGGCAGCAGAAGCCCGTCCAACGCGGTCATGACAGGCGGTTCGAGCGGTTGCCAAGCCGCTGGCGCAAAGCATGAGGAATGCTGAGGCAGAGAGCCGAATTGACGCTAAGGCGCGGTTCGTGGTAACATGAGAATTGAATATTGGGAAGGGAGTTGCTTCAGACATTTGAGGCGGCTCCCTTCTTTTTTTGTGTGTCCAGAAACTGACGCACGGCACGGCGAATGACGGCGGAGCGTCCATAATCTCCGCTGCGCTCGGCTTCGGCATCCAGAGCGATGATCATCTGCGGCGGCAGGGTCACGGTGGTAGTGGTAAGTTTCCCCTTACGAGTTTGCTGTTGCATTGGAGCAATTTCCTCAGCGGGACGGCAAAAAAAGACAGAGCCATGCCCGCCTTTCAATGGTTGGATTGAAAGTTCGGACACAGCCCTGCACTGTATTTCTACGCCTTTTGGCGCACCGTCCTGTCGGCTAAGGTGGGATTATCCCAAGAGCAACAGGTTCATAATCCATGGCAATTTCCCGATTTTCAGCCTGTTCGCGTCTGTCTGCTCGAAGAGGTTTCGCCTGTCACTGGTACGTTGCCAACATCAAATTTTTTGGTATTGATAGTGTATTATACTCCAAGTGGAGTGCATTGTCAATACCAATTTTGCGCTTACTTTAGTCTGTTCCTTTTCAAGCGTTACATCGGGCGGCGGCGGAGTCTACCCCGTTCCTTCTCACTGGTCGGCAGTCGCAGAAGTAGG
>CAZPZP010000180.1:6113-7224 GCA_964591025.1 uncultured Chthonomonadaceae bacterium | reverse complement strand
GGTTGCCACTACAGGCAGTGATTTCCGTTCATGGCATCCAGATTTAGTGGCGAATTAGGCTAAATATGCCTGAATAGTTACCCTGAATAGTTACATTCAGTTGTCGCTTTCGTCGGCGTTTTGGGCTTGAGTTCGGCGTCATGGGCAAGGGCAGCAAAGGGAAACAATAACAGCGCGAAAACCGCAACTTTGGCTCTCACAGTTCCCCTCCCTTCACATCGAACACGAACGGAATCGTGATCACTTTGCCGCCGCGCTGAAATTGACCCCATGCCTTGTAGCGTCCGGCTTTGGGAAATCGCGCATCGAAAACCACCGTGCCGCTTTTGGAACGGGCGATTCCGGCTTCGTCCTCTTGCGGGTGACTGTGAACAAAGGTTTGCCCGTCTTGATGGATAATCATCAAGTGTCCGAAGGCTCCGAGATAAGTTTCGAGGTCGGTAATCGGCTTATTATTCGCATCGGTCAGGCGAAAACCAAGCGGAGTCGTGCGTCCAATCGGCAGAATTTTGTCTTTGGCGTCCAAGTTCGCGGTAATTCCGTCAACGGTTGCGATGAACGGCGTCGGCGTCAGCGTGGTATTCCACGTCGGTTTCGCGCCGGAAACTTTTAGAGGAACCGCCAGAACCTGCGAACCCGCTCCCTTCGGAGCGACATCGGCAAACAATTTGTATTCGCCGCCCGCAGGAAAAGTCTGAGTATAGGTAAAGGTTCCGTCGGCTTGTTGTTCGGGATGCTCATGGAGGAACCACCCCAAATCTTTGCTGACAAGAATCAGGTGGAAAATCTGCTCATGGGCAATGTCGAAATCCTTGACGACTGCCTTGGTTTTGGTGTCTTTGATGGCGACGCGAATCGTAGTCGGTTCGCCCGCTTTGGCATTGGGATTTGCGACAAGTTCGGCATAATACGGCTTGACCCGTGCCTTGCGATTCTTTTTGGCTTCGGCGTCTTTCACTGCAATCGTGAACGCTGCATCGAGCGGTTTGGGTTCGTTCGGGATCGTGATTTTGAGAGCGATACGATAGTCGCCGCCATGCGGAAAAAAGCACTCGATTCCGTAATCGCCGGGAACGCCTTCGGAGTGGATTTTGGGCGTTTGCGACGGCAT
>CAZPZP010000180.1:0-6103 GCA_964591025.1 uncultured Chthonomonadaceae bacterium | reverse complement strand
AATCACTTCGTCCGCATAAACGCCTTCCGACGGAAGCCGCAATTCAACGGAATACTTGCCGATAATCTGAGACGGATTTTTGCCCGATTGCGCGAACGCCGCCGAAGCCAAAACAACAAAATACAAGACCGCGAACGCCCGCAATACGGACGCCGCAACAGAAAACGCTTTCATGGAGATTTGCCTTTCAAGAACAACGAGATGATAAGATTTGAGTTGGAATCATCCCTGGAAAGGCGGAGCGCGAGGCGAAGACGGAGACGAGGCAAACGAACGCAGCACCGTAACCCGCCGTTCGATGGTCAAAGGCGCGTCGGCTGCTTTAGAAAAGAGAAGAACAGGAGGAGTATCCAGAGCCGCAAATTCGACGTGATAGCGCGGCAACTCGACGGCATGATAGGGATGTGTTGGCGCGGAATCCATTGAACAGGGACAACCCGCAATCGTGCCTAAATCGCCGGTTGTGACATTGGAAGCGTTCGGCGGTTCGCAGGAGCAAGTCCGCTTTTTCATGTCACAGCACGATGCCGCCGCATTCTGCGTTTTCTCCTGATGACAAGACGCAAACACAGGCGTTCCAGCAATGGCGCACCACAGTAGGAGCAAGCAGGGCAGTATGCGATTATGGAATGGGGAAATACGCATGGCGATTAAAAAAACCCTCACTATGATTATAGCACTGAGCCGTTTATAAAGTTCCCCAAAATTTTCGGACAGATACCAAACCAAATGCCTCTCAACGGACACTCTTATTATGAGGAAACTTTCATATGACATACGACGAGCAGAACATGGTGCGCGGATTGCAAGCAAAAGACGCCGAGAGTTTCGCAAGGCTTTATGCCGAGTATGGCACTCGTATCTCCCGGTTTTGCCGCCGCCTTTGTGGGAATGACACCGACGCTGAAGACTTAACGCAGGAAGTTTTCTTGGCGGCGTATCAGGCGGGTGATCAGTTCGAGGGGCGATCCTCACTGGCGACGTGGCTCTATCGCATTGCTGTTTATCGCTGGCGGGCAATGCGGCGCAAGCACAGAATTGATACGCTTACATTAGAAGAGCGGCAGACGGTTTCAGTGCCGGATTCGACGCTTGCGACGGCGGAGACCCTTGCCCTTGAGAAAGCCCTTGCTGCCCTTTCGCAGCCGCAGCGTGAGGCGTTTTTGCTGGTCAAAAGCGAGGGCTTGCTGTGTCGGGAAGCAGCAGAGGCGTTGGGAATTCCCGAAGGAACCGTCAAAACCCGCGTCTATACAGCGATCCTGCGCCTACAGCATTTGCTGACAATGGAAGACACTCGGTATGCCCATTCTATACCGAGCGTGCGACATACAACGGAGGCTTGTGATGAATTGTAAACGATTGCAGCAGCAAGTATGCGTGCAGAGCGGCACGGAGACGCCACTCACCGAGGCGGTACAAACCCATCTCCAAACTTGTGTGGCGTGTGCGGCTTTTGCGGCACAGTTGGAGCGAATAGACACCGGCTTGCTGCTGTGGGAGAGCCGCCCCTCGCCGGAATTGGAAGCGCGGATTTTCACTCATATTGCGGCGCAGACTTTGCCCGCAACTCAACCCAAATCCCGACTCTCTGCAATTTTTGCCGAGCGTCTCTGGAAAATCAAGGAGCAACGCACTATGAAACGAACCCTCTCTTGGGGACTCGCAGCCATCGCGACGGGTCTCGTCTTGACCAGCGGTTTGCAGGTCAGTCGTGGCAATACGCCACTGCGACGCATGGGCAAAGCCGCGAAAAGCGTGCAAAGTGTCCATCTCATCGGGTGGTCGTGTGAATCGTCCTCCGATGTCGAGGCGTCCGTCGAGAACGGCAGCGTGCATACGATAGCGGACGCCATGCCACATCGTATCGAAGGGTGGATCAAAGACGGACATTGGCGCGAAACCAAAAGTTTCGATGTGACGCTCTATCATAAGGGCAAAACATGGCGCAATACCAAACCCGTCCCTGCTGAGACAACCCCGCCGTTAATCTCTGCGTTTGCGTTTCAGGCGGTTGCCGGTGATGATCCGTTCGGTAAAGGCGTGACATACACGACGCAGTTGGAAGCCGATGTCTTGGCAGACGGGCAAGCGGTGGACAAACTGACATTGGAAACCGAAGGCAATACGCAAAGCCCGGAACGGCGTGTTTTCTGGGTGGATAAGGCGACATACTTACCCTTGCGAATGGAGGCGTTGCGATTCGCATATGAACGCTGGGCATTGGTATCTGTTCTCTCTTACGACTACAATCTTCCTATTGACGACACGCTGTTCGATCCGACACAAGCCAAATTCGAAAGGGAAATTTCTTCTCAAGGTTTCCCAAGTGCCAGAGAACTCTATCGGATGACCGACAAGCAAGCGGCGCAGTGGAAGAGAGTCCTTGAAGACAAGTCCGAGCGCAGCGAACAAATCAAGCAGAATTTGGCATTGTCGCCGGAAGAAAAAACCACTGCAGAAGTCGAAAACGGCACGGAGTTCCGGCAGCAAGCTGCCGCGATGATGACACGCGATCAGCGCAGACTGTGGAATGATTGGTTCCGCGTCAGTGATGAAATGGGGCGCAAACTCTGGACGCCGGATGTAAAAAAAGCCGATGCCAAATGGAGACAAGACCAACGCAAACTCTATAAAGTGTGGCTGAATGGACAAGACGAGCGCACCCAGCAGTTGCTGCAAGGACGCGACCCTCTCTAAATCCAACCCGATCAGAAACAAAGCCGCTCTTCTCGCAAATCGAGAAGAGCGGCTCATTTATTTGTCCGTAGGGAATCCGGCGGCTTCGAGACGGGTACGAATATCCGCATCTTTGGTCATCGTTTCATCGTAGCTTACCGTGACGCTTTTAGTCGCAACGTCAACCGTCGTTTCTTCGACACCATTTAATTTACCGAGCGAGCGTTTTATTGAGTTGGCGCACCCGTCGCAATGAATCGCCGGGGTGTGATAGGTCACTGTCATTTGGGGGTTTCCTTTCGATTTCGGGGCATAGAATTGACTACTCCTGAAGCAGATCGGTAGGGAATACCCCTTCCCCCTAATATACGCATAGATTGTGTTGTTTGTTCTCCAATTTTCTATTGTTCTGTTGCCGAGTGAACTTCACAGCGTCTATCTCCTGTGTGCAAACTTTCCTGCGAAGTCATTTTCCCTGAAGGATGCGCCACTCTGAAACATTGAGGGGTTGGATTATCGTGTTTCCTCGATTCGGTTGTCCCTATTGTCATATTCTGCTTATGGAGCAGCAAACATCGCTGGAATGCACCGAATGCAAACGTAGTTTTCCTCTGGAATACGGTTTCCCGAATTTTGCCTCACGCCCGCACTATTGGAACCAACTGACGCCCGAACAGATGGAAGCCCTGCTCGAAATGGCGGAAAAGGACGGGTATCGCCACGCCATCGAAAAAGTGGTCGGGCTGTTCGTGGATCCCTATCTCGTCGGCTACATTCTCAATGCCAATCGCGCCGATTTTCGCACGGTTCTGCCTGCTATCGCAGATCGTGATGTGCTTGATCTCGGCAGTGGTTGGGGTGGGGTAGCGGCGGCTCTTTCGCCCTGTTGCCGCTCCATTACTACGGTTGACACCAATCCCTACAATCTGCGCTTTATACAGATGCGGGCGAAACAAGAGAACATCGCCAATATCCGCGTGGTGCGAAACGATCCGCTCGATGACGCTCGACTGCCGTTTCCCGACGACTCGTTCGATGTTGTGATTTTCAATGGGGCGTTGGAATATGTCGGGGAGGCGTCACAGTCGGGATCGCCGCAAGAACACCAGATCGCGTGCTTGAAAGAGGCGCGGCGCGTGTTGCGTCCGGGCGGAACCCTGCTTATCGGCATCGAAAATCGCTATGCCTATCTCTATTTTCTTGGAACCCGCGATCACAGCGGACTGCGCTATACCAGTCTCCTGCCACGTCCGTTGGCGTCGCTGATCATGCGATTGAGGACAGGCAAGGCGTACAGAACGTATACGTATACCCAGCGCGGATACCACAAATTGGTGCAGGACGCCGGGTACAGCGAGGACAGTCTGTATCTCGCCTTCCCGACCTATCGCGAGCCGCGTTTCATTCTGTCCGGCAACGACGACAACGCGATTATCTATTTTTGGCGGCGTCATGCCACGCACGTCACGCATCCTTGGCGGCGCAATCTACTACAGTTCATTTTCCACCGGCTGCCGACTGCCGTAATAGGGACGCTTGTACGCGGCTTATCCCACTCGTACATTGTGGTAGCAAAGGCAAACAAATGATCGATCTTGTTTATGACTGCTTGAGTTCGGTGGGAGCGGTTCCAAAGCGGCGTGTGCGTCCGCAAATCTCGCTGACCAAGATGAACAGCACCGCATTGCCGGGCGGTTCGCTGGTGAGTTTAGTGTTTGTAGAAAATGCCGAAACGCCGCACTATGTTGTTCGCATTCCCCGCGACCCACGCCAAGACGAGCGGCTCCGCGCCAATTACAGCACGCTCCTTGCTCTGCACAAATCGCCCGAACTGCGCGGCACGGTTCCGCAGCCGATTTTCGCCGGAAACGTTAAGGGCGTTCTCCTCACTATCGAGACGTGTCTGCACGGCAGCCAAATGGCACGCGAACTACTCAATGCTCGCCGCGAAAACGCGCCCAATGAAGAGATTCGTCTGCTTGCTATAGGATGGGAGTGGCTGGCAAAACTGCACCGTGCCACGCGCCGTGAACTGCCGCAAGATTTCCTTTCAACACGACGCGCCCTGCTCGAAACCGAAACCGCTTTTCTTCAGCAGCACGGCATCCTAACGGCATCGGAAGCGCGGCGTCTGCGGGAGTCTGTGGGAGAATTGCTGGACTTGCCCTTACCTTACTCACGCTGTCACGCCGATTTCAACCCGAACAATGCCCTGCGCCCTTTCGACGATCCGACGGGCTTTTACGGCTTCGACTTCGAGTTTTCCCGCAACACCGTCAGTCTGTTCGATGTGTTCGAGTGGGCGCGTTCCGGCTGGCTGTGTCTGCCCGGAACGCCTATCGTCTCGCAGGAAGAAAATAATACGCGACTGTCGCAGTTGTGGTTACAAACGCATCCACTCGGTCAAAGTTTTCATGCTACCCTCTCAGAATATGCGTCCGCAATGGGCGTGGCGAGTGGAGATTTGCGCCCGTTATTTGCCGGTCATCTCGCCGTCGCACTTGCCGCCAAACTCCAAAGTCCTCTCGGAGACCAATCGCCCGATCTCCCGACATGGCAAAACGCCCTCCATTATGAGATCAAGCGTCTCAATTGAGTCGGCAAAACGCGAAGGCAACCCGAACTGGTTGCCTTCGCGTTTGTTTTCCCTTGCGCTTTTGGAACGTGCTGATTATGCAGCGTTTGTAGCGGCACTCTCCGCCGCCGCGTTATCGAGGGCTTGATCTGCCGCTTCCAGTTTCGCTGGAGCAGTCAGCATCACGACAAGGCTGTCCGCCGATGTCGTGTAAGTCACGCCGGCAATTTTCGGCAAGTCACTGACATGGACTCTGTCGTCTGCGCCCAAATGAGCAATATCCACCGTGATATGATCTGGCAGGGCATCGGGCTGGCAGCGAATTTCCACGCTGTCGAGGGAGGTCTGCAAAATTCTGTCGCCATATTTGACCGACTCCGGTTCGCCGACAATATGAATCGGGACGTGCGTTTTCACTTCGTCGCCCGCAGAAATCTTTTGGAAGGTCGCCTGCATCACCACCTGCGTAACCGGGTGACGCTGAACTCCATGCACCAACGCACGGAGCTTGCCGGGCGTGTTCTCTACCTCGATGTCCATCAACGCGCCTTCGCCGTGACGGGCGATAAACTCATTGATGTAGCGAGTCTCTGTCTCCAAATGCAGGGTATCTTCGCCCTTGTGCTGAATCGAGATGGGAATAAACCCCTTGCGGCGGAGGTCTTTGACCTGTCCTTTGGTCGTTGCTGTCGTGTTGCGTGCTTTAATAGCGAGTGCCATGTCTGTCATTCCTTTTCTAAATGGTGTGGAGTGTATACGTACCAATTCCTTGGCAGGTTCCCTGTTTGGGTCGGTGGGTGATTGGGTCGTTCCACAAAGAAACGCACCACGTTCCAATGAGGATTTCGTCCG
>CAZPZP010000179.1:0-7232 GCA_964591025.1 uncultured Chthonomonadaceae bacterium | reverse complement strand
CTTTTTCGTCATCCCATTCGCATTTCATATCCTGTTGTTCGCCCTTTGTCTGCCTGTTTCCTGCCTCCTCTGCAAAAACCGCCAGAGCAATTCCGATGTAACGCCTTGACCAAGCGAGCGCGAACGTGATACCATAGGATAATAGAAAGGAGCGCGTAATGGTAATCAATGTTGACGTATCGCCGGAAGGTGAAGAGCGCATCAAGGCAATTTACGGCGAAGGACTTGATCGCGGAGTTTTGGAGGCGATGACCGCTGAAGCTTATCGCCAACGCAAAATCGGATTAGCCAGTGTGCGGAAAATTCTCGGCTTCGAGGATCGCTGGGAAACGATTGACTTTCTCAGCGAACGCCGGGTGTATCCGAACTACAATGAGGATGACGCCGATGAAGATTGGGCAACGATTCAGCACATGGAAGCGCGAGACAAGAAATGATCGTCGTTTCCGACACCAGCCCGATCAATTATCTTGTTCAACTTGGCATTATTGACATTCTGCCGGAGTTGTTCGAGACCGTTTTTATTCCAATGGAAGTCGTGCGCGAGTTGACTTCCAAACGAACGCCTTTGCCTGTCCGCGAATGGATAGATTCTCCTCCGGACTGGCTTGAAATCCGGCAGAACACTCTCCTTGTCATTTCTCCGCAAGCCGATCCCGGTGAAACGGCGGCGATTGCATTAGCAATGGAACTCCATTCGGACTATATCGCTATTGACGACCTTGAGGGGCGCGAAATTGCCCGTGCCCAAAATCTTCAAATCATTGGAACTGTCGGCATTATCGAACGCGCCCATCAAGCCGGACTGCTCGACTTAAAGACCAGTTTGGACGAACTCCTCAAAACCAATTTCCGCATCAGCGAAACTATTGTCAAGCGTGTTCTTGACCGCAATTCATAAAACATCATTCCAGAACAGGAACAGGACATGATTCGACCGGGTGAGTATATCAAGGACATTCTGCAAGCGTCGCCGGGCAACGTCGTCACGGCACGAGGCTGGGTTAAGACACGCCGAGACAGCAAAGGCGTCAGTTTTTTGCAGTTGACAGACGGCTCCATTTTTACCGAGCTGCAAGTCGTTATCGAGACAGGCGCGATTGACGAAGAAATCCTCAAGCGCGTCACAACCGGCGCGTGCGTTGCCGTCACGGGCGAACTCGTAGACAGTCCGGCGCAGGGGCAAGCGGTAGAACTCAAGGCACACGAAATCGAAGTTTATGGCGAAGCAGACGCCGCGACCTATCCGCTCCAAAAAAAGGGGCATACGATGGAATTTCTGCGCGAAATCGCCCATCTACGCCCTCGCTCCAACACGTTTGGCGCAGTGTTCCGTGTCCGCAACGCCCTGTCTTTCGCAATCCACAAGTTTTTCAACGAGCGCGGCTTTCTCTATGTCCATACCCCGATCATCACGGCGTCGGACGCAGAAGGTGCGGGCGCGATGTTCGGCGTGACAACACTCGACTTGCAGAACCCACCCCGCATCAAAGACGGCGACAACAAAGGCGGGATTGACTATAGCCAAGACTTTTTCGGGCGGCAGTCACATCTCACGGTAAGCGGGCAATTAGAAGCCGAAATCTTCGCCCTCGCCTTCTCCAATGTCTATACTTTCGGTCCGACATTCCGCGCCGAAAACTCCAATACGCCTCGCCACCTTGCCGAATTCTGGATGATCGAGCCAGAAATGGCGTTCTGCGATCTGGACGGTGACAGACAACTCGCCGAGGAATTTCTCAAATATATCATTCAGTATGTCCTTGACAACTGCCTTCCCGACCTCGAATTTTTCAACAAGCGCGTGGACAACACCGTTCTGGAAACGCTCGAACTCGTTGCGGGCAGTGACTTCGCGCACGTTCCCTATACCGAAGCGATTGCGATACTGGAAAAGGCACGCGACGGCGGCAAAACCTTTGAGTTTCCGATCTTCTGGGGCGCGGATATGCAGAGCGAACACGAACGCTACTTGACCGAGGAAGTGTTCAAGAAGCCCGTTGTCGTCACGGATTACCCGAAGGAGATCAAGGCGTTCTATATGCGCCTCAACGACGACGAGAAAACGGTACGGGCGATGGACGTTCTGGCTCCTCGTATCGGGGAGATCATCGGCGGCAGTCAGCGCGAAGAACGCTATGACGTTTTGCTCGACAAAATCCGCACGCAAAAATTAGACGAATCCGTCTATTGGTGGTATCTCGAACTCCGCAAGTACGGTTCTGCCCCGCACGCCGGTTTCGGTCTCGGCTTGGAGCGTATCCTGATGTATGTGACCGGAATGAAAAATATCCGCGACGTGATTCCGTTCCCGCGCACTCCCGGCAGTGCCGACTTTTAGGGAACAGGGGAGAAGGAACCACAGGGAACACAGGGGACACAGGGAAATACAAATGCAGTGATCCACGAAAGGACACGAAAACAAGACAAAAGCAAATCTCAGAAATTTGTTCTTGAATTTCTCTGTGTTCTCCGTGGTTCCTTCTCCTCTCTTCCTATTTCCCAAAGATGGTTGTTTCGGGGAAGTATGCCGCCCAACCGTACCATTGGCTGAGGTGGTTTTCGAGACGTTTGAGGGATTTGCCTTTGAGTTTGCCGTCTATGGCAATGCCTTCGACATTCCAGACGGATTGCGTCTCTTTGTCCACAAATTCGGTGACGCCATCGGAGTTTTTGCGTGATTCGAAGGTCAGGATTTGCGTGTCTGATTTTGCCTCGAAAGCGTTGGCGGTGGTGGATTTCTGCTCAAGGAACACAACAACGGGCGTTTTGTCTATTGTATCGCTGATGACTCCGTTGGCTTTTTTGAGAGCGGCGACGGGATAAGCGCGGCGCAATATCTCGGTTTTGGTCTCGAAGGCGACACCCAAAACCTTCTCGAATTGGGATAGGCGCGGGTCTTCGCGAGTCACGGACGGCTTAAAAAACGGAGCAGGAAACGAATCGTAGCCACGCGGCTCTTGTTTGGTTTTGTCGCGGTAGAATTTGCGGAATTCATTGTCAGGTGACATGACAAGGGTATCGGGATGGAGTTTTTTCCATTCGCCCCACGTTGTATCGAGAACAGGAATCGTTTTGAGTTTTTCGCCCAATCGCTCGCCCTTGACCGCCTTCGCCGAGACGGGAAGCCAGACCGAATCCGTGTCTCTGTCCGACATGATCGCTACGCCGTTGTAAAGCCCGTAGAAATTGAAGAGAAGCGGCTTGTCTTTGAGTCGCGCATCGAAGCCGATTCCCGTATTGCAGACGCTGCAATAGGTCACGACGAAGGGAAACGCTTTCTCGCCCTCGCCGATTTTGTCATTGACGACGTGATGCCACCAGACAAAGCGGGTCGGATAGGCGCGGCTCTCACCGTTGAGCGTCACGCCGAGAATATATTCGCTGTCATCTACAAAATCGGCGTCTTTGGCTTTGACCATGCCGGGCATATCCAGAGCGCGAAACGGAACGATTTTGCGCCCGTCCCACAACGCTTCGGCTTTGATGTCGGGCGCGAGGCGTTCTTTGGGATCAAGAGACGACTGGACGGGTTTCTCCTGTGGCTTCTCCGGTTCCTGCGCCATCGCAGACATACCGGCAACAAGCAACACCAATCCTAAAAAGGCGGTTCTGAGCATGAAAATCACTCCTCACAAGGCAAAATTACTCCAAATTATCTCACCAACCCTACCTGCCAAACCTTAAATTTGGCTTAAAGCAGGGTGGAAATCTCTTAATCAAGCGACAGCATATCCTGTATGCTGGCGCACACTTTCCGGGTGAAATGCCAGCACGATGTCCGATTTTGGGATGCCAAATTCTTCAAGGTCATAGGCGATTCCGTCTTCGGTATTATCACTTTGTACCCAAACCTTTCCATTGATAATGTCAAGTTGAACGACGGAGCCATAGATGCGCCGCCGCCGTCCCTCCCATCCCACAGTGACAACAAGATAGCGGTCATTGACCGTATCGAAAATGATTTCGTTGACAGCATCCAACCCGGCATATCGGTATTCGGTCAAAGGCATCAAAACCTTCTGCACAATTTCTCGGTAGTGCGTCAAGGTATCCATTGTTTTATCACCTCATCGATCTCGTCGAAGACTATCAGGCGCAGTTTTCCACGCCTTAGCAGCCGCCGTGGTGCATCATCATTGAAAACAGTGTTGTATGCGGTTTCTCGAATGGCAACGTAAAGCAATCTATCGGATTCCGTCGGGGAATCTTCAAGTGCTTCGTCGTAAAGCAAAAACTGTCCCGCCGCTTCTTTCAAGTCTTGTATGGGCGAGGGTTTCAAGAAGCTTTTGATTTCGACTGCGATTCGCTTGCCATCGCGTTCAGCCGCAAGAACCCGTTCTGCTCCCAAATCAATGAGCATATTTCTCAGTCCATATTTGATTATGAGCGGATCATGGGTAATCGTCCATCCGTCTTTTTGTAATGCACGCACCACCGAATCATGATAAACGTCTTTTGCCGCCATCGAACGCTCCTGTTGTCACTTGCCATCAAACTTAATCGAAAACGGTATACTCCGTCCCGTTTTCCTCTTCGGGATCGGAATCCTCGTTCTCGTCATCAGAGACGGAGATGTCTATCCATTGTCGTTTCGCGCTCGATGCAAGAACCGCATCAATCACCAACTGTGTGCGCCAGCCGTCCTCGAAACTCGGCGTCAAGCGGCGGTCATTTTTCTTGATCGCTTCGATCCAGCGAAAAGTCGTATTCGTCGGAGACAATCTGCCGGGACGGAAATAATCTTCGTTCTCTTCGGCGGCGTCTTCGGGCGTGACAATTCCCGCGATGGGGAACCATTCCCATTTCTGTTCGCCGCGCCGCATTCCGCGCAAAAATGTGCCGGAGTGATTGGCGAGAAAGTGCAGTCGTCCCTCGGAACCGTAAATCTCCAACTCCTGCTGTTGACCATAAGCACCTTGATATGCCAGCCAACTGGTATGAAATATCCCCTGTGTCCCCTTGTCGAACTCTGCCAAAAACGTACAGGAGTCGTCGTTCAGGTCACCGACTTCCTTGTTTTCTGTACGGGACGGCACAGGAGTTTTGGCGTCGTTTTGGGATTTGAGGGCGGTCATGGTATGGGCGCAGACGGAAGCGAACTCGTCATTGAGGACGTATCGCGCCAGATCGATAAGATGCGAACCGAGATCGCCCAAGATTCCCGCGCCGCTTGTGGTACGATAGCCGCGCCAACCGCGCTTCTCGCCCAAGCCGAAGCCGCCATGATACGAACCGGAAATATGAAACGGCGTGCCGACGTAGCCCTCCGCGAGTTTGGTTTTGAGTTCCTGCACGGCGGGATTGTCGCGATAAGGAAAATTGATCATGCCAATTAAGCCCTTCGCTTTTGCCGTCGTATACATCTCCAACGCTTCATCGGTATTGAGTGCCATCGGCTTTTCGCAGGTGACGTGCAAGCCGCTCCGCAGTGCCGCCATTGTCGCGGGATAGTGGACATTGTTGGGAGTGCAGACAACCACGCCGTCCAACAGTGCCTGATCGAGCATCGTATCGAGGTCGGTATAGTACTTTGCCCGTTCGCCGTACTTAAGTTTTATTTCGTCGGCAGTCCGTTCCTGTGTGCCGCACACAGCGGTAATAATCACGTCGGGATGGTGCGTGAGAGCGGGCAAGTGCCAGAAATCCACCCACCAACTGGGTCCAATAATTCCGACGCGCACCGTATCTAAAGGGTCGAGGCTCATCTTGGTTTATCCTTGTCAAGCGTTGCAATCGGTGTGGAATATGTCACACCCTGAACCGTCATAAAATCGCTGTCCGTATGGGAAAGTAACACCCTTTGGTAGATTAGACATCGAACCGGAAATTCCTGCGATTTGACATGGCACACTTCACGCGATATAATAAAGGTTGTAGTGCCTGTCGAAAAACAGGCGGAGAAGATAACGGATGCGAGTTGCCCTGTTTTCAGAATGTTATAGCCCTGTGACAAACGGCGTTGTTACGTCACTGATTACGCTGCGCGAAACCCTTCAAGCGTGGGGGCATACCGTGTATGTGTTTGCGCCGGGTTCGCCGCAGCCCGACGATGACGCCGATGTTTTCCGTCTGCCCGAATTGCCGTTTCCGCGCCACCCGTACCATTTTGCGCGACCCTTTCCACGCCTCAATTTCGATTTTGCGGCGTTGGATGTGGATATTGTCCACTGTCAACACCCGTTTACTGTCGGGCGGCTTGGGGCAGATTTGGCGAAAAAACATCATCTGCCGATGGTTTATACGGCGCACTCGTTGTATGATAGCATGGCGACCTACTCGAAATCTACGTTGATGCGAACCGTTGGACCGAAAGCGGCACGCGGCATCACGCGGCGTTTTTGTGACCGCGCCGATTATGTGATCGCGCCGACGCGCCATACCCGCGACGAACTCAAATCGGATGGTATCCGCGCTCGCTATGCAATTGTTCCGGGCGGAGTCGCCCCGCCCGTCGTTTCAGAAGGCGCACGCCAACGAATCCGGTGTCAATTTGATATTACGCCGGAAATGCCCTTATTGTTGTATGTCGGGCGTTTGGGACCGGAGAAACGAATCGATCTCCTGCTTCGCGCCGTCGCCAATCTCAAGACGATGGGGTTGCCGGAACCGCTTGCCCATTTCCGCTTGGCTCTCGTCGGCGAGGGAATGTGCAGCGATGAGTTGGAGTACCTAGCAAGAGAACTCAAAATTGCGGATCGCGTGATTTTTGCGGGCGAGTATCCCCATTCGACAATTGGAGATTGGTATGCTGCCGCTGATATTTTTACGATGCCGTCCCCTGCCGAAACGCAAGGGCTTGTGCTTGTCGAAGCGATGAATTTAGGCTTGCCGTGTTTGGCAGTAGACCGGGGTGGCACGCGAGAAGTTGTCGTGCAGGGCGAAACCGGCTTGCGGGTTCCGATGGATTCCGGCGCGTTTGCCCGCGCCCTCGATTTCCTGCTCCGCAATCCGCAGGTATGTGAGACGTTAGGCGCGAACGGCAAAATTCGGGCATTGGAGTATTCGCCGGAAACGATGGTGCGCCACATTCTCGACATTTATGAGCGGGTCATCACACTCCCGCGCAAAGTGTCGCCCGATCCGATCCCGACGTTCCGCAAAGCGATTCGTTTGCAACAGGAGAAAAAGAAACATCGCGCCCGACGCCCAACGCCATCACGAAACTGGTAAGGAATGGGTCATTAGACCTCTTGCAAGAGTCGGGTACAAGAACGTACCCGACTCAAAAA
>CAZPZP010000178.1:0-7249 GCA_964591025.1 uncultured Chthonomonadaceae bacterium | reverse complement strand
CTTAGACAATCTCGGTCATCTTCGCGACATCACTCCACGCGGCTGGGCGGCTGGTTCAAGTTGGGATCAGGTCGAAGGCTGTTATGACTCTGATACGAAGATCATTGTTGCAGGGAACGCATTGGGCGGATCGAACAGTAGAATTCTTCATGAATATGGTCATGCCGTTGGGGATTTATTGGGACATGACCACGATCACGAGTTGATCGCCGCACATATTCGTTGCTATTCACGCCTTTCTCCCTACTATAAACAAGGCGGAGCAGGAGCGTTGGCAGGACGTGAGGAGATGTTTGCAGAATCGTTTGCCGAGTATTTCATTTTTTCAAGGGCGGAAATCGAACGCCGCTACGATGCCCAGTATGTGACATTTCTCGAAAAAGCGGTTATAGGAGCGCAACCATGAGAGCAATCAAACTTCCCAACGGAAATTTGCTGATACCCGCTGCCGCAACAACCGGTGAGGTTCGAGGCGATGGAATGTACGAAGCGAGCAAAGATTCGGAAGAATATAAGCAATGGCTTCCTCATGCGGTTGATGATCCCGACACCGTGAAACAGTATTTGCGGCTAAATCGCGAACCAGTCCTATCTCGCTGAATTCTTAATTTTTCGGCGTTTTGGCATCGGGCGTGGTCTCTTTACGTTGTAGAAAACGATTCCGAACTGCCGCGCTTGTAAAAAGTCTTCGCCGTCGCCGAAGTCGCCTCGCGCCGCGCCTGTAAACGTCGCGTTGTTTTTGTAACAAAGGACTTGTCCTGTGACACTTTTTGATCGTATCACAATCAACCCTGAACTTTGTCATGACAAACCCTGCATTCGCGGATTGCGCTATCCTGTCGAGACCATTCTCGAACTGCTCAGTTCTGGTATGACCGAAGCGGAAATTCTCGCAGACTATGAAGATTTGGAGCAAGACGATATTCGCGTTGCTCTTGCCTATGCCGCTCGTCTTGTCCAAGTGAAACGGATTGAACCGATTGCCGCATGAAGTTTCTTATTGATGCCCGTTTGCTTTGTGATGCAGGACACGACGCCCTTCATACTTTAGATTTGCCCAACGGCAATGGGACTGCCGATCTGGACATCGCCGCTATTGCTGATGCCGAAGGGCGCATTGTCCTCACAAAAGGCGCCGATTTCGTGACCTCGTTTTTGCTCTTACATCGCCCTCAACGACTCCTTCTTCTCTCTACAGGAAACATTCGCAACGCAGAACTTATTGCCTTGATTGTGACGCATTTGCCAGCAATCGAAGCGGCATTTGCCACCCACGATTATGTTGAACTTTCACGCACTGCTTTGATCATTCACTCATAAACGCAGAGAGGGTTTGTAGTTTTTTCAGCATTTCTGCGTCGGGTAGGGTATCCTTACGGTATGGAAAACGCTCACGAACTCGAACTGCCGCGTTTGCAAAAAGCTCTTGCCGCCGCTGGAATCGCCTCGCGCCGCGCCTGTGAATCATTGATCACCGCCGGACGAGTGACCGTCAACGGGCGCAAAGTGACCCTGCTCGGCACCAAAGTTGACCCATCGAAAGACGATATTCGCGTAGATGGCGAACCTATCGAAACGCCGAAGCCGTCGAAACTGCTTTATATTCTCTTGAATAAGCCGATTGGCTATGTCAGCACGGTCTCCGATCCGCACGCCTCCAAAACCGTTATTGATCTCATTGAGAACAACATTGACGAGCGGGTCTATCCGGTCGGACGCCTCGACGCCGATACGTCCGGTTTGCTCCTGCTCACCAATGACGGCGATTTCGCCAACCGCCTCACTCACCCGCGCTATCACGTTGCAAAAACCTACCGCCTCACAGCACGCGGTTTTGTAGATCGTGTCACCGCGAAAAAGTTGATGGACGGCGTTGAACTGCCCGAAGGACGCACTGCTCCCGCCGACGCCAAGTTCATTGATTATGACGAGGTGACTCAATGTACCGTCATGGAGATTACACTTTATGAGGGGCGCAACCGCCAAGTGCGCCGCATGATGGACATGATCGGGCATCCTGTGCGCTCTTTGGAGCGAATCGCATTCGGCTCGCTGAAACTCGGAATGCTCAATTCCGGGACATGGCGCAAACTGACTCCCGCTGAAATCAAGAGTATGCTCGCCTTAGCGAAACCGACGCCGACGCCGCCCCGCGAAGCCCGCCGCCCGCGCACTCCCGATTACGCGCCGCGCCCTAAACGCCCGCAACAGCCGACTGACCCCAATGCGCCCAAACCGGAGCAGGAAGTTCCACCGCGTCCCCGTCGAGGCAAAGGAAGAGAGGGTCCCGTATGGCTGCGCTATCGCTAAAAGGCAGTTCCCGACTTTTGGCGGTACTCGGCGTCTGTGCGGCGGTTTTCTTCGGGGCAGGATGCGATAATCAACCGCCTACTAACTCGGCACAAAACTCCGCGAATACTCAGCCAGTCGCCGCGCCGCTGATAGATTTTACGCGAACCGTCACCGATTCACGCGGCAAAGAGATCGTTCTCAAAGCACAGCCGAAACGTATTGTTTCTCTGTCACCGGCGACGACAGAAATTCTTTTCGCGTTGGGAATTGGAGATCGTATTTTCGGCGTCACCGAGGCGTGCGACTATCCGGCAGAAGCTCTCAAAAAGCCCAAAATCGGCGGGGCATACGATATGAGCGTCGAGAAGGTGCAGAGCCAGACGCCCGATCTGGTGATCGCCTTCGGAACCATCAACGAGAAGCCTATTGCCGCGCTCGAACAGGCGAAGATTCAGACGTTTGTCGTGGATGCCAAAACCGTCGCTGAGATTTATGTCGCGATTCGGCTTCTGGGCAAAGCCACCGGAACCGAAGAGCAAGCCGAAAACTTGGCGAACGCGATGGAAAGCAAACTCACCGCGCTCCAAAAAGCCACAGAAGGTTATGATCCCAAGCCCGGCGTACTGATCGTCCACGACACGAATCCGATCTATACGACAGGACCCGGCTCTTATATTGACGAAGCGATCAAAATCGCGGGCGGCAAAAACGTCATTGATGCCGAGTTGGCAGGCAGTACGCTTTCACCGGAAAAAGGCGTCGAACTGGTTCCCGACGTGATTTTGTGTGCGCCAGAGCTGCGGGTCAAACTGCGTGCCATTCCCGGCTGGGCAGATGCGATTCCTGCCGTGATGAACAACAAGTATTTTTCGCCGTCCGAAGCGGGAACCCTGACTCGTCCGGGACCCCGATTGACACAAGCCATTGAAGAACTCGCCCGCTATCTCCATCCCGATCTCAAACTCCCCTGACTCGATGCCCCGCGCCGCCGTCAAATCGAAGCGCGGGCGTCTCCTTTTTCCTGTCTTGATATTCGCTCTGCTTGGCACGATTTTGCTCAATGTCGCGATGGGGGAAACAGTTCAGTTTTCCCCGCTGCTAACGTTCCAAACGATTGCCAAACATCTTCCTATTCTGTCTAAAATTGTTCCTGCCCTCCCTGCAAATGCGCCCCAAAATACAGACATCTTCATCTGGCAGCAGCGTTTGCCGCGCACACTTGGCTGCGCGTTGGTCGGAATGCTGCTTTCGTTGGCAGGAGTGGCGTTTCAGAGTTTTCTGCGAAATCCGCTCGCCGATCCCTATATGACGGGGGTTTCGGCGGGGTCGGCACTCGGCTCGGTCATCGTGATATTGCTTGGAGGCACAGGGGCGTTGGCAGGGTTCGGTCAGCCGCTTGCCGCGTTTATTACAGGACTCGGCGCGGCGATTTTGGTGACGTTTTTGGCACAGAAGCGCGGGCGACTCTCCTCGCAAACCTTTCTGCTTGCCGGAATCGTGGTCGGAACTTTCCTCTGGTCATTGATTCCGCTGATTCTCTCGGTTTCGATTCGCAACGGCAATGTCAATCGGCAGTCGGCAATTCTCTCGCAGCTACTGGGGAGTATCCAGTATCTTTCATGGTCGCAGATCGGCAGTCTGCTGCCGTTCGCGTTGATTGGAATGGGCTTGTTATGGAGCAGCGCAAGGGAATTAGATGTCATGGCGCAGAGCGAAGAGGCGGCGGTTCACCTCGGCGTGGACGTAGAACAGTTCAAGCGGAAAATCATTTTGGCGGGTGCGCTTGCGACGGCGGCGGCGGTTGCGACGGCAGGAATTATCGCATTTGTGGGGCTGATTGTCCCTCATATCGCACGACGTTTAGCGGTTCCACAACATCGAGTCTTGTTGCCTGTCGCGACTCTCTTAGGGGGTATTGTTCTTGTGGGGGCAGATTGGCTGTCACGGCGTTATCTGAACAATTTGGAGATTGGGGTCATTACGTCGTTGGTTGGTGCGCCGATTTTCTGTCTGCTCTTGCGCCGCGATCAGAACTGACGCAAACAAATTTAGTGGTGGGGATGACAACGCTTGCAGGAGTTGCAAAGGCGACGATTGATCCAGTGCGCGGAGGCAACGGTACAGCCCCCAAGAACCAACAGCGCGACTCCGAAGATTCCTCCCGTGTGCTTTTCCGCGATATGCCCGATCACTACCAACGCCAGACCTACACTCAAGGTCGCTAAAGCGTGGTGGCTTCGGTGTGACCGATAACCGAGGCACAAACTGCTGATTCCTAAAACTGCCGACAGCCCGATGAGCAGCCACTCAACCCATTCGTTCGCCAGAAATCCCAAGCCGACCAGCGGCAAAAGCGTGATCAAAAACGGCATTGCGGCGCAATGAACAGCGCAAATCAGCGACGCGGTCATTCCGGCTTTATCGAGATCGAGACCAGACCTATTGGACACAAAAACGGCTTCGTTCTGTGCCGGAGAAGCGACTGCTTCTCCCTGTTTGTCTTCCAATGCCGTCATACAAAATACTCACAATCAGAAAAAGTTATTCCCATCGGTCTACGGATTTGCTTTTGATAATTCCGCGCTTGACCAAGAAAATATAAGTCCCGCCTCCTACAACAAGCAGAAAGGCTCCCGTCGCCAATGCCGTTGAAGTTTGGGTGATGCGGTTGTCCACGGTAGGAAGAGTTTTGTCCCCTTCTTGGGCAAGAGCTGGCAGTGCCACAGCAAGGCACGCTAACAGCACGACAAGACTCAAGAGATGAAAACGCCACGATTTCATAGCAAAATCCCCTCAATGCTTTTCGATACAGGCAGGGCAATCCAGCCAAATCTGCGCGGGCAGACTCGGCATCGCATGAACCCCGCTTCCCCGCTCGAATACCGGACGATACAGCACGTCGCCTTTCCGGTGGGGTTCATGGCAGGTGTGGCACGCGGCTTGCTCTTCCAGCAGCACAGGCGTATAGCCCGCAATGATCCAGCCCTCATGTCCGACGTGCGTCGCCAGAGATTCCAAAGCCGCCCGAATCGTCAACGACTTGTTGCTGCCATAGTATTTTTCTGAGAGCGAACCCAACAGCGCGAGCGTAGAATCGTCGAGGGTGAAGTTACATCGCTGCATTCCCAAGTCTCCTGCAATGTGTATATGGTGTGTATGATAGCACGAAAGCCGCATTCTGTCAAGACAAGATGCGGCAATGTTTCGCAATTCGAGGAATTTTCCGAGGGTTATTCTTCCGGCATTTTCGAGTAGAGGGTCACTTTGACCGATGTTTCGACAAATTCCGAGATGCTTTCTTCCTGCTTGAGTGCGGCGATTTGGCGCGTGAGTTCGCGCAGTTTGGAACGCAGAGGAAGCTGCTCGGCATCGGTTTTCGCCCGCTCAAAGTCACGCTGAACCATTTCGTGCCGATGCTCCAGCGCGGCACGCATCATTCGCAGTTCGCGGGCGCGGGTGTTACCTCCCATGAATTCGTCCACGATCTGCTCTTCGTCCCAAACCTGCTCGTCGTGTTCGTACATTTGTTTTCCTCCGACCCTACAATATATTCTATACGAGTTGGGTGGTTCGCACATAGATGAGTTTACGGAAGCAACTGTTCAGGGTTGTTGGAGTAAACTGCTAAATCTCCTCGCTTACCTTCTTTGTCGAGAGGGGAGCCGTCAGCGAAAGGCATTTTTGAGCAAAAATTCCGACAAGTGTGAACTGTTACATGAGTTTACGGAAGAACCGTCAAGCCTTCCGATTTTGCCACATTGCACAAAACTTTGTCGGTTGTGAGAAAAGCATTTATCGGGACATTTCTCTGTTCGACCAAAGCAGATGCCAACTGCAACGAATCGGGCGGGCGTAAGTTGTGAGAAATAGCGTAGAGGTCAAGCAGACGTTCTGCTTCTTGAAACACGTAGACATCCGCTGAAATAATTTGATAGCGGGTTAAGTCACCGCGAAACGCCGTGATATAAGCGGCGGCTTCATTCGGCAATATTAGATTTTGACGGACAAGCCCAGAAAATGCGGAAACAATCTCTAAAGACGTAATCTGCGCGATGAGCAAAGTATCGTCTGAATGAACACACGCCCGAACTTGAGGACTGTTCGGCTCATTGCGATAGAGTTTGACAAGGGCGGAAGTATCAGGAATGAGGCGTGCCATAAAGGTTACTCCTCGTCGCGTTGGCGGCGTATCTCGTCGGAGACACTGCCATCGAAACTATCCAATGCCAATATTGGTCCGTCTTCCCAAGAGAATCGCGCAGGAACTGAAGCCTCTTCCGGCAGATTCAGGGGGAACTCAACCACTGTCCCCTGTTTGAGAGGCAAGGGCTGTTTCGGACGCAGAATCCCATTCTCATAAATCGCAGAAACGATGGTAATCATTGTCTTCCTCCACAACCATTATACACGAGTCGGACAATTCATGCACAAAATCCTTTGAGACGTATCGCAGGGCGAAGTTCATTCTGCCTTGTTGTCGTCACTGGAACGGAGCAATTCGTCCGATGCTGTCTCCGTGGTTTTATCAAGGGGGCGAAGCAGGGTGTTCGGATCGCCCCGTTGAGAGGAACGCAGAAGGATTTGAGATGGCAGCATTTCGACGGGCTTACCGTCGAGGGTCAAGGTGATTCTGTGAACAAAAGTCACGATCCTCAATGTGACATGACAGTGGTGTTCTCCGATGGAAAAATCATAATGGCTCACGAGCGTCCAGCGATCTTCATCAAAGAGA
This sequence comes from uncultured Chthonomonadaceae bacterium, assembly GCA_964591025.1. Classification (GTDB taxonomy): domain Bacteria; phylum Armatimonadota; class Chthonomonadetes; order Chthonomonadales; family Chthonomonadaceae; genus CAZPZP01. Next base: position 225 of record CAZPZP010000178.1, on the reverse strand, counting down.
ATCACGTAATCAACCCAAAACTTTTCATTCGCCGACACATGGCTGTATTCTAACGCGACAGTATGCGTCTCCCCGTCCAATGCGAACGTCCACTCTTTTTTTGGCATAAGAACTCACTTTCGTTCCGTTCGACAAAGCCGTGCAAATGTGAGTTCTATTAGACCTCTTGTAAGAGTCCAGCGAAATGAATTTCTCGTGCAGGTCTCGTTCCGCCGTGCCGTGCTT